>JALNXP010000248.1 GCA_023230285.1 Bacteroidales bacterium
GAATATCAATCACTTATTCAATAACTAATGAAAAAAGTTATCAACAAAAAATGTTCATAACTAATTGATTATAAGAAAATTAAAAAGAAAATTTGAAAATTTTGTCATGTACTAAGGGAAAAAAGACATTTTATTTAAGCCTAAAAACCAGAATATATGGCTCATGAGTATGTCAAAAGGGACCACATATACACCGCATGACACAATACCTCTTGACGCTTCTCCGCTCTCAAGCAACAACAGATATCCAAAATATCCTGTTATGATATGCGATGTAAACGGCGATGGGAAAGATGATATTATACAGCCTGTATTCCACTGGGATTCACCTCAATATCTAACAGTTCATGTCTATTACTCTAAAGGATTCTCCGATAATAAATATAAGTATGATACAGCTTCTTTTGTCCATGATGGTATTTTCCATTTTAATACTGAGACAAGTTCTTTTTATAGATTCGGCGAATTTAACGGCGATGGGAAAACAGATATGCTATATGTTGGAGCAATATTCCACCTGCCAATCTTAGTGTCTTTTAACAAAAACGGTAAAAGTGGATATGTCAGCAACATAACTAATGGAATGGGCTATGAAATAAAAATAGACTACGCTTTTTTATCTTCTCCAATCATGTCATATTTCAATGAATATGCAAATAAAGTTTATTATCCTTTAGTAAGACAGTTGCAGTCGTCAGACGGATTAGGCGGATATACCACAAAATCATTTGTATATGGCTCTGCTAAATTTGATGCAGACAGGCGTTCACTTATAGGCTTCAGTAATTTATTGACATATTCAAATTCAGATAACGTAACTATTTAGACATTAAGCCAATTTAACGAGAATTATAGACACTTGATGCCTGAACAAGTTTTATATTATTTAGGAGAAGACCCTTATCTAACAATATCAAAAACTTATACCAATGATTCAACATTTTGGACTAATTCACGGAATACCACTTCCTTTTACAAAAAAATATTGAACACCATAGCTTATAAGGGCTTCTCAAAAAAGCGTTTTATTCCATATAATTCAATAAGTAGTTATATAGATAATTTGAAAAACAACCAAATACTAACTAATATAACACTAAATACCGAAGGCAGGATACGATCTTCAACGCAAACATTAAAACATGCTACGCAAGAGAATAGCAATTTATGGGTAACCCGACAAAGCAACGACTATTCATATACTGAAATTATAACTCCCAATAAAAAAAGAGTAACCAAATTAAGCAGTATAGTTTCAACAGACAATATATATAATTCTTCACAATCTATATCACATACTACAATTTACTCTTATAATTCAGGAAGATTAAGCACTGTTACAAACACCGATTCTGATGGAACATATACATCTATAAATTATTCAAATTATAATTCTTTAGGTATACCACTATCTAAAGTATATTATCCCAGTAATATGGCTCCACGTTATGAGTATTTTACTTATGATAATACAGGGCGGTTTTTATTAACATCAACAAATCCGCTCAATCATGTTTCTTCATATACTTATAACCCTAAAACAGGAAGTGTACTGACATCTACTGATGTAAACGGTCTGATAACTACATACGAATATGATGTTTGGGGTAGAAACATCTCTGTTTTATACCCGGATCAAACGAAAGACAGTGTAAGTTATCATTTATATAGCAATCAGTATATGCCACATGCGGTTTGCTATATACAAAACACAAGCAGTACAGGTCCCTACACACGTACATATAAAGATGTCTTAGGTCGCGAAATACACAATTATGTACAAGGAACAGGTTATACAGATATATGTTATAATGGTAAAGGACAAGTATATCGCACTTCTATGCCTTATACATCCATATCAACTAATGTGTCTTCAAAAACATGGAACACATATACATACGACAATTACGGAAGAATAACTAACGAAACTGCTCCTTATAAAAATACATCATATTCTTATACCGCCATATTTTATAATTCAAGTCCCGACTACATTGAAACGACAACAGATAACCTGCGAGGAGTATCATATACAAAAAAATATGATGGCGCAGGACGCGTGGTGCAAGCAACAGATAACGGTGGCACAATTAATTACGACTATTCATTTCAAAGGATATCCGATACAACACGTAATAAAACTACTATTACAGCTTGCGGCAAAACAACAACAATAATATCTGATGCAAACGGCAACAGATTGAGTATAACAGATCCTGATGCGGGGACGGTGACAAGCAAATATGATAATTTACAACAACTTATAAGACAAACTGATGCTAAAAACAATATAACATCATATACCTACGATTTACTCGGCAGACCGACACAGGAAATACGAAGCGGCAATAATAATACGTCTACTGTTACATATATTTATGATAATGCTGTTGGCAAAGGAATAGGGAAAATATATCAAACTAAATTGAATAACTCCGTAGACGCAACATATAAATACGACAATTTGGGACGTGTTATAGAAAAAACTCAATATGTTGATGGAGCAAGTTTTTTATACCAATATTCATATAATAATTTTGGACAATTACAATATTTAACATATCCAACGAGTTATTGTATAAAACACATCTATAATAATTATGGCGAATTGGAAGAAATCAGAGATAATTCGGATAATAGTTTGATATATGCTACAGATACGCGAAATAAATATCGTCAGCCACTAAAATGCCGATATGGCAACAATACAGCAACGCTATATACATATAATTCGTATGGTATGTTGACAGGCATTCGCAATGGCTACATGGAAAGTTCGGTAAACGCATTGGGTGCTGACCCCGTCGGCAGCGCACCACCGGCATATATTGTAGGTTCGCAATACAGAAACCTTACTTATACCTACGATAACAAGGGACGAATTACAGGCAGACAAGACTCGAAGGTAAATCAGTATGAAACATATACATACGACAATATGGACAGATTAACCTCCTTCGGAATAAATGACAACACCACGGTAAGCATGCAATATAACGGAATGGGAAACATTATCTCCAACTCTCAAGTAGGCACCTATAGCTATGACAACGCAAAACCTCATGCCGTCAGCGAAATAGAGGGAGCAACAGGCTGCCCTATTTCATCTATGCCCTGCGAGGTTACATACAACAACCGTAACCGCCCAACCACAATAAGCGAAGGCGGCTGGAATGTAAGTTTGGGATATGGAGTAAGTGATACTCGCAATCTTATGTATTTGCGACAAGGTAATGCTTCCAAAAAAGTCAAAGCCTATCCTTCGCACAATCATGAACACGAGATAAGACCTTCCGGCGGACATAGATATTTGGATTATATTTATTCCGACAACGGCATAGTTGCAATACACGTAAAACGCAGCAGTAGCGACAGCCTCTACTACGTATTCACCGACCACCTCGGCAGCTACAACATCATCATAGACGAAGACAAAAACATCGTGCAGCAGAGCCATTTTGACCCTTGGGGCAACCGCAAGCTGAATACAAATTGGAGTACCGCCGATGCCACTTTGGATTTTGCCTTCGACCGCGGCTTTACCGGGCACGAGCATTACGACAGATTTCGGATTATCAACATGAAAGCCCGCTTGTACGACCCTGTAACCGGTCGCTTTTTTTCGCCTGACCCGTTTGTTCAAATGCCCGACAATACACAAAACTATAACAGATACAGCTATTGCCTTAATAATCCTGTGATGTATATGGACCCTGAGGGGGAAATC
>JALNXP010000317.1 GCA_023230285.1 Bacteroidales bacterium
TCGCATGGTTTGTGCCTGTGATTATTGGAGCGGTGGTAGGTGCTTATGTTGGAGGAATACAAGCAGACATGCGAGGTCAGAATTATTGGGATGGTGTGTGGAAAGGTGCGGTTATTGGCACTATTGGTAGCGTTTTGGGAGGAATTGGCGGCGCAGGAATGACATTCGCTGAGAATGTTATTTGGGGAATATCCGAAGGCGCTGTTACCGGGGCTATTAACGCTGCTCTATGGAATGAAGACTTGGGACAGGGCGCTCTTTGGGGCGCTGCTGCCGGTGCGGTATTTACAACACTAACGTCTTCAAATATGACTAATTTGTTTAAAAGCGGCAAGTTCTTGAATAATGAAAATATGTTTGACCATTTAATGAATAACCCTGACATGACACGCCAAGATATTCTCGATTATTTTGGATTTGAAGGAACTTATAACCCGTATATTACTTCGAAAAATTATCAAGCATCAGATTATTGGGGGGCAACAAACTATGAAACAGGACAAATATCATATGGTGACCTTGCTTTCGATAATTATGCTACATTAAAAGGAACATATCTTAAAAAATCTTTTCATGCTAATAAGATATTAAACCATATCCCTTTAGAAAAATTGCCAAATGATTTACAAGGTTTAGGTATGGATTCTTTTTTAGAAGAAATAGACGGATATTGTTATGTGTACAAGCAACAAGGTCTATTTAACAAGCATAATATACCTTTGAATGGCATTCAGTATTATCAATCAAATTTAAATATGAATGGAATGTTATACCCTACTTATCCTAAACGTTTTTCATGGATTTATAAAATAGCAAGAAGATGGTAAGATTTTTTTTATTAATTCTGTTTTTTTCTTTAACTACTTTTGTTAAAGGACAAGCTACAGACACTGTGCATTTGATTACATTTATAGAAACAGCTCCAATATTTAATGGGGATTTGCTAAATTTCATTCAAGATGAATTGAATTATCCCTTAAGTGCCAAACAAGATAGTATTGAAGGAAGTGTTGTGATCCGTTGTGTAATAGATTCTATGGGATTAACGACTAATCATGAAGTTGTTAAAGGAATCAGAGAAGATTTGAATGATGAAGCTTTACGTGTGGTTAAACTTGTTAAATTTGAACAACCTGCAATGCAAAGAGGAAAAGCCATAGCTGTTGAATATATTATTCCTGTTAAATTTGAGTTGCTTAAAGCTAATAATTATAATGCGCCTTATTTTGCTTCAAGTGACACTAAACAAAATAGTACTATTAATAATGATGTTGCTGAGTCTGATAGCGGTACAATATCAAATATTCAAAAGCCATTTCCTCGCTTTAAAGCCTCCTTGTCGGGAGGATATACCTATCGACTCGGTATTACCTCCCCTGATATTTCTTCTGACTTTAAATCTTATTATAAAAAAATGAAAAACGGCTATAACATAAATATCGATTTGTCGTATTATTTTACTTCTCATATCGGCATTGGCGTAAAAGGTAACATGTTTAACACAAAAAACAGCATAGACATTTATGATGTTGAAACCTACGAATACGGTAAATTAAGCGATGATATCTCAATTTATTATGTTGGACCATTTTTCACTATGCACAACTTTTGCGGCAGACGTAAACAAAACATTTTTTATTTCAATGCTTCATTAGGTTATTTACGCTATTCAGATGATAACATTGTTATAAATGATGCCATCAGCATTAAAGGCAACTCTGTTGGTATGTGCGCTGATGTAGGCTATGATTTTGGTATTTCCAAATCTTTTGCTATCGGCTTTCAATTATCGTTGATGTATGGAAGTTTATATAGTGTAAATTACAGTATAAATGGAAACGAATACCAATGGATGCAGTTAGAATCCGACAGCTACGAAAGCTTGGCTCGTGTTAATTTTACTATACGGTTATCTTTGCAAAGCAATTAAGCAGCACTATGACTACAAAATCTAAATACAGTTATTATACATTCACCATGAAATTAGTGAAAGAAGTAGTCGTGGAAAATTTCACCGACCACCTCGGCAGCTACAACGTCATCATAGACGAAGACAAAAACATCGTGCAGCAGAGCCATTTTGACCCTTGGGGCAACCGCAAGCTGAATACAAGTTGGAGTACCGCCGATGCCACTTTGGATTTTGCCTTCGACCGCGGCTTTACCGGGCACGAGCATTACGACAGATTCCGGATTATCAACATGAAAGCCCGCTTGTACGACCCCTACGGGGTCGTTGGCAGCTGTGTCATAAATTTCAGGCTATAGATATGTGACCCCTTCGGTGTCATGTCAGAGGATTTATAAGCTGATAAGGCAAACCCAAAATTGTTGCAAAGCAACAATGCAGACCCGCCTTGGCTGATGTGGCTTTGACGCAGCGGAAGACTTTTTTGTTACTTTTCTAATCATAAAAAAGTAACAGAAAAAAAAACAGAAAAACAATATATGCAAATAAACATCTTGATTATAAACACTTTAAAATCAAATGCAACTAATGCAAATTTGACATAATATCAAAAAAATCAAAAATTACACCTTTAAATCTATATTTCTCAA
>JALNXP010000150.1 GCA_023230285.1 Bacteroidales bacterium
TAATTATGATTAAACCAAAAAAAAGCCGGTAGACCCGGCTTTTATATATAAAATTCTGTCTTAAAAATTATTTAACATTTACCAATTCGAGGTCAAATATCAATGTAGAACCTGCAGGAATAGGTAAGCCAAGTCTGTCACCCCATGCTAATTCAGCCGGCATGAAAAATCTGTAAATAGCACCTTCATTCATCAATTTTATGCCTTCTGCCAATCCCGGAAGTGAAATATCACTAACAGTCATTTCTTCAGGTTCGCCGGTATAAGTATCTTTTTGTAATTTACCGTTCAAAGTATATATTTTGTAATGAATTTTAACAATGCTGTTTTCTTTAGCTTTTTTACCTGTACCTTCTTTATTCACGATGTAAGACAAGCCACTTGGCAAAGCAATAACGCCGGGTTGAGCATTAACTTTTTCCATCCATTCTTTGCCTGTCTTCAAATTATTTTGATATTGTGCAACTATTTGCTCTGCCTCTCTTTTTTGGAGAACATAGTTGAAAGCTGTAATAAAAGTCTTATACGTTGAATCATTGAAATAATTAACACTGTCTAATCCATCTAACATGCCTTTAATCACAACTTCAGGATTAACTTTATACGGACGTGCCTGTATATCTGTCGCATAATCTTGTCCGACAATATAACTTATGGTATCCGTTAAATTACTAATTGCAATTTTTTCGCGTTGAACAACTTGAGTATTACAACTTGAAAAAGTGACTACAGCCACCACCATCAATAAAACATTTCTTAATTTCATAAATATAATTTTTATAGTTAAACTTCTTATTATAAGCATTTTAAGTTTGACAATCTCAAATGCTGTTTTCAGAGTGCAAAGATAACAAAATCAAATATATTATATATGTTTTTATAAAAATTTTAATGATATTTCCCTTTTATGGTTTTTTCAATAATTTGAGGGAAATATTTGTATTCCAATTCATGAACTTTTGAAGCTAAAATTTCGGAAGTATCATTATCTTCTATCAAACATTTAGCTTGAAATATTATTTGTCCTTCATCATAGTTTTTATTAACATAATGAATTGTAATGCCGCTTTCTTTCTCTTTGTTAGCTATTACAGCATCATGCACAGCCATTCCATACATGCCTTTGCCGCCATATTTAGGCAACAGCGCAGGATGAATATTGACAATTTTACATGGATAGGCATCAACAATAAAATCGGGAAGTAAAAGAAGGAAGCCCGCTAAGATGACAAAATCTATCTTGTTGTCTTGTAAAAGTTTAAATACTTTTTCAGGATTTTGAAAATCCTTAGCACTAAAGACAAATGCCGGTATATTCATTTTTTTTGCACGTTCTAAGACAAACGCATCTTTTTTGTTGGAGATAATCATTGTTATTTCCACACCGTCTTTTTTTTCAAAATATTTTGCTATTGCTTCGGCATTTGTACCATTTCCTGAAGCAAATATTGCAATTTTTATATTTGACATTTTCAGCAACTGTTATTGGGTTTAAATCATCTATATATATGAACATTTTTCATCTGCAAAATTACATAAAATAATCTTATTACAAAATCATTATAAAAACTTCCATAAAAAAAACATTTAAAATCATCGCCGAATATTAATTTTATCATTATTTATTTTTATCTTTGCAGTCATAAGTTTTAAAAAAATAACAAACATATCATACCATGAAATTTATCGTATCAAGCAATTTGTTGCTGAAGAACTTACAATCTATTGCAGGTATTTTGAATGCGAGAAACACCATGCCTATATTAGATGATTTTCTTTTTGTTCTTAGCAATGGCACATTAAAAATTACGGCGTCCGATTTAGAGACGACAATGTCTACCGAGCTTACTGTGGACATTTATGAAGGGGAAGGCACGATAGCCATACCCGCCAAAACACTTACAGATATGCTTAAAACATTTTCTGACATTCCAATCACTTTTACTATTGACGAAGTTAAGCAATCTGTTGAGATTTCTGCCTGTGACGGCAATTATCGCATGTCCGGTCATAACGGTGATGAATTTCCGAAAGCTCCTGAATTTGATGACACAAACAAAATCAGTCTCCCTGCCGATACTCTTACCAACGCCATTTCCAAAACTTTATTTGCTACAAGTAATGAAGAATTAAGACCGGTAATTACAGGCGTTTTGTTCGATATTTATCCGGAAGAAATAATCTTTGTGGCTACTGATGCCCATAAATTGGTAAAATATTCCAAAATATCAACAGCGGCTAATGAATCTTCGAGTTTTATAGTTCCCAAAAAGCCTCTTAATCAACTGAAAAACATCTTAGCCAATACAACTTCTGATGTTGAAATAGAATATAACGCCACCAACGTTACTTTTTCTTTCGACAATATTAAGCTATTCAGCAGGCTGATAAACGGAACTTTTCCAAATTACGCTTCTATTATTCCTACCAATAATCCCAACACGTTACAAATTGATAAAAACAACTTTATCAATTCATTGCGCAGGGTAAGTTTCTTCGCCAACCAGTCCACTAATCAAATCAGAATTGCCATCAGTGGTCAAACCATAACCATTTCCGGCGAAGACATAGAATATGCCAGCGAAGCCAAAGAGATTATTGCATGTGAATATGACGGTTCCGATATAGTAATAGGTTTCAATTCCAGATTTCTTATGGAAATGGTTTCACATGTTGACACTCCTAAAATCAGAGTTGAATTATCTGCTCCAAACAGAGCTGCTTTAGTATTACCTGTAGAGGAAGAAGAAAGTGACGAAAAATTAACTATGTTGATTTCACCTGTCATGCTAAACAATTAAACACTAAATGATTAAACATTAAATAAAAAATAATATGTCTGAAGAAATAAAAAAATTACAACCGGAAAAATTGTGGAAGAATTTTTACTCTTTAACACAAACTCCACGCCCCTCTCATCATGAAATTCGTGCTGTAGAATTTCTCAAAAATTTTGGTGAAAGTCTTAATTTAGAAACTACTGTTGATGAATTTGGCAGTGTTCTCATCCGCAAGCCTGCCACACACGGAATGGAAAACAGAAAAACCGTTATCATTCAAGCACACATTGACATGGTTCCACAAAAGAACGAAGAAGTTCAGCATAATTTTGAAACCGACCCTATAGATGCTTATATTGATGGTGAATGGGTTACTGCAAGAGATACTACTTTAGGTGCTGACGACGGCATAGGTGTAGCAGCTGCATTGACCATACTTGAATCTAAAGACATAGCTCACGGTCCTATCGAAGTTTTATTCACAGCTACCGAAGAGACCGGCATGTATGGTGCTAACGGCTTGAAAGCCGGCTTATTAAAAGGCGACATTTTACTGAACTTAGATTCCGAAACAGAAGGTGAACTGTACATAGGTTGCGCCGGCGGAATTGATGCCAACATAGAATTTACTCCTACCAAAATTCCTGTACCGGCTAATTACACGGCACTAAAACTTTATGTCAAAGGACTAAAAGGCGGTCACTCCGGAATGGATATTAATTTAGGTAGAGGAAACGCCAACAAAGTCTTATTCAGATATCTGAATATTATTGATAAAAGATGGGACATGGAACTCGCTGACGTGAATGCCGGAAGCCTTAGAAACGCTATCCCTCGCGAAGCATCTGCAACAATCTTAATCCCGAACAAAAATTTAGACGGTATAAAAGAATGTGTAAAAAAATATGAAGCTGTCGTAAAAAATGAATTAGGTAAAATTGAACCTAACATGGAAATCGGACTTACTAATGCTGAAATGCCGAAATATATCTTAGATGCTAAAAGTAAATTTAACCTCATTAAAAGCGTAATTGCATGTCAAAACGGTGTTATACGCATGAGCGCAAATATGCCGGGATTAGTTGAAACATCAAGTAATCTGGCTATCGTAAAATCAGTTGACGACAAAATCATAGTTCAATGTCTGATCCGTAGTTCTGTAGACAGTTCAAAAGATGCCTTGGCTTCAAATATAGAAGCTGCATTCTTACTCGCAGACGCAAAAGTGTCTTTAGATGGTGCTTATCCGGGATGGAAACCAAATACAGACTCCGAAATACTAAAACTCGCTCTTGACATTTACAAACACAATTTCAATAACGAAGCTGTTATTACTGCTGTACATGCCGGTCTAGAATGTGGCATCCTCGGAGCTAAATATCTTAACTGGGATATGATATCATTTGGACCTACTATTCAACACCCACACAGCCCTGATGAAAGAGTTAATATCGAATCTGTACAGAAATTCTTCAAATTTTTGACACTTATAATAGAGAATATTCCTTTGTCTGATAAAAAACACGTTTAATAAAACATTGAATTAAAGCATTTTACGGACGAAGAAAAAGATTTATCACGTTTTTTAGATAAAAAAATGTTTATATCAAAAAAATGTTATATCTTTGCAGTCCAAATTTGAGAAGATATGAAACGTACATTTCAACCGTCAAGACGTAAGAGAGTCAACAAACATGGATTTAGACAAAGAATGGCCACTGCTAACGGCAGAAGGGTATTGGCAAGCAGAAGAGCAAAAGGTAGAAAGAAACTTACTGTCTCTTCCGAAAGAATGTCAAAATAGTAACTTGTCGATATATTGACTATAAAACAAGGAGACCATCTCAAGTAGTCTCCTTGTTTTGTTTACATATATTGAAAATATTTATTTATAAAGACAACAATGAAAACACTTATACTGATTATACTGATATTATATCTAATATATTTTGTACTCAAGCGTTTTGTATTGCCTGCTATTATAAAACATAATATCAAAAAACAGGATAAATATTATTCCAAAAACAATGACATTAGTACAAAGGGTCATAAAATCAAATTAAAAAGGACACATAACAAGCCAATACAAAGCGACTTCGGAGAACAAGTTGATTATGAAGAACTTAGCAAACATAACGAAAATTAAATGTTTTATATTTGATTATGATGGTGTACTATCTGATGGCAAGGTTTATATGTTACCCAATGGAGAGGGGCTGCGAAAAACCGATGTCAAAGATGGTTATGCGCTTCATCATGCTGCCAAAAACGGCTATAAAGTTGCAGTCATTTCAGGCGGCAGCGGGGATAACATGAGGCTACGCATGAAACATCTTGGCATTCAAGATGTTTTTCTTGGCGTATCTTATAAAATTGAAGCCTTTGAGGATTATCTTCTTTCTAATGATTTAAAAGAAGAGGAGGTATTATTTATGGGCGATGACATCCCTGATTATGAAGTTATTAAGCGTGCCGGCATCGGAGCATGTCCTACTAATGCGGCAGTTGAGATTAAAGCTATTGCTGACTATATTTCTCCATTTAGTGGTGGAAACGGCTGCGTGAGAGATGTAATAGAGCAAATTATGAAGATACAGGGGAAATGGATGTCTGACACAGCTTTTGTTTGGTAGCATGTTAAATTTTGGAAATAAGAAGGTAATACTCGGCTCGGCTTCGCCTCGCCGCAGGGAACTCATGAAACTTATGGATATTCCGTTTGAATGCAAAGTGGCTGACTATACCGAACATTTTTACAAACATGATGCTCCCGAAGCTACAGCTCTCGAAATGGCTAAAGGCAAAAATAAAGCCTTGCTCAACAATTGCTCCGATAATGACATAATCGTTACTGCTGACACCATCGTTTCTATCAACAATTGTATACTCGGCAAACCTAAAGACGTTGTTGAAGCAAAAGAAATGCTGAAAACACTTCAAGGTAACAAACATACAGTAGTTACCGGAGTATGTATCTCCGACAAAAAAAAATCCGACTGTTTCTCTGTTTCTACAGATGTATGGATTAAACATTTAGATGATGCCGAAATTGATTATTATCTCAGCAAATATCAGCCATTAGACAAAGCCGGTGCTTACGGCATTCAAGAATGGATAGGAGTAATAGGCATAGAAAAAATCGCAGGACCTTATTTTAATGTCATGGGATTACCAACTCAAAAATTATACGAACACTTAAAATCTTTTCTAATTGATGAAGAATAAACCATATATAATAATTAGCAATGATGATGGCGTTGATGCTCCGGGCATCAACCTTTTAGCAAAAATTGCTAAAAAATTTGGAGACGTTTTAGTCATTGGTCCCAAGTTTCAGCAATCGGGGAAAAGCCATGCCGTTACTGTGCAGGAGCCACTTTTTGCTAATCTATATAAAGAGGAAGATGCTGTTAAATATTATGTATGTTCCGGCACGCCGGTCGACTGTATCAAATTAGGCATCAAGGTATTTTCAGAGCGTAAGCCTGATTTAATACTTGCCGGCATAAACCAC
>JALNXP010000151.1 GCA_023230285.1 Bacteroidales bacterium
AAAAGTAACAAAAAAGTCTTCCGCTGCGTCAAAACCACATCAGCCAAGGCGGGTCTGCATTGTTGCTTTGCAACAATTTTGGGTTTGCCTTATCAGTTTATAAATTCTCTGACATGACCCCGTAGGGGTCGCATGTTTGTATGGGTCGCTTGTTTGTAATTGATAAACAGCAATTTTTTCCATAAACATGCTTTGTTCCGTCAGGGACAATAGCTTGGTAGCCGGACTATGGCTCCTTTGTTATTAGGTCCTACAATAGTATCCATTTCCCAATCGCCAAAGCGTTTACCGTCAACTTCCGGCGGACGTTGGTCTATGCTTATCCTATTTAATATAGGCAATGTTTTGTTTTTCGCTGTTTACGGGCTGTCGCTTGTCGTTGAGCGTATGCCGGATGGCAGAAATTACATACCTTTGCTCCGAGGTTAATTGTTTGTACATCATAGCAACGCAAAATTAATTAATCTTAAGGGACTTTATCAAAAATAAAGTCTCTTTTTTTTGTTATTGCTATTTGAAACCTATTGATGTTCTTTGGTTTCGCTACGCTTCACAAAAGAACATCAATTTTTCGCACTTCTTATTTGAAATTATAAAGTATCTTCTATTTAAAAAATGATGTACCTTTGCAAAAAAATATGAGTAAGATTTACAAATATACTTTACGTGCATTAATTATTTTGATAATAATGAGTACCGCATATTGTTCGAGTAAAGAAGCTGCCGATTTAATCATCAAAGATGCCACTATTTACACTGTAGACAGTAATTTTTCCACTGCCACAGCCTTTGCGGTAAAGTCGGGAAAATTTGTAGCTGTCGGCGAAGATGAAGAAATATTGAAGCATTACAAATCAGATAACATTATTGATGCTGCAGGATTTGCGATATACCCCGGTTTTTTAGACGGTCACTGTCATTTCAAAGGTATGGGAGAAAATACTGTGCGGTATGCGGATTTAACCGGTTGCAAATCTTTTGATGAAGTAATAGAACGTCTGAAGATTCATTTTGAAAAACATCCTTCGGATTGGCTTTTAGGTCGAGGTTGGGACCAAAATTTATGGAAGGACAAAACATTTCCGACAAATGAGAGATTAGATGAAGTTTTTGCGGGCAAGAAAGTTGTTTTGACACGCATTGACGGACACGCCGGTTTAGTAAGCAAAGAAGTAATGTCACTTGCAAACTTTGACTCAGAAACAAAAATTGATAGAGGAGAAATCATAAAAGACAAAGACGGAAAATGTACCGGTTTATTAGTTGACAAGCCTTATGATATTGTTAGAGAGCTGGTACCTAAATTAGAGCGAGAAGAACTCATCAGGGCATTAAAAATTGCCGAAGCAAAATGTTTAGCCTGCGGCTTAACCGGAGTAACAGATGCGGGTTTGGAGTTAGAAGACATCAAGCTCATTGACAGTTTACAACAGAGTGGTTTTCTGAAACTTAACTTCAACATTATGATAAATCCCGATGAACGCACTATGGATTATTTCATGAAAAACGGCATTATAAAAAGAGAAGGTTTCAGTGTACGGTCGATAAAGATATATGCAGACGGAGCATTAGGTTCACGGGGAGCAAAATTGATACAGCCGTACAGCGACTCTCCGAGTTCTACCGGCATAATGGTTTTCGACAGCACTTTCTACGACAAAATTTGTGAAGAAGCGTATAATCACGGCTTTCAAGTTTGTTGTCATGCTATTGGCGACCAAGGTGTCAGGAGCATTTTAAACATTTATGCAAAATATTTAGGTGGGAAGAATGACTTACGATGGAGGATAGAACATTCGCAAGTAGTTAATTCTGAGGATTTTCATCTTTTCAAAGGCTATTCAATAATTCCTTCGATACAGAGTACACATGCGACATCCGACATGGGGTGGGCGGTTCAGCGTTTGGGAGAAGAAAGACTAAAAGGTGCTTATGCACAGAAACAACTACTTGCCACTAACGGCTGGATTATCAACGGTACAGACTTCCCTATTGAAGGCATAAGTCCGTTAGCGACCTTTTATGCTGCGGTAGCAAGGAAAGACACCGGCGGCAGACCGGAAGGCGGTTTTTTACCTGAAGAAGCTTTCAGTCGAGAAGAGGCTTTAAAATCAATAACTATCGGACCGGCAAAAGGCTACTTTGCAGAAAATGAAATCGGCAGCATAGAAGTTGGCAAATTTGCAGATTTTGTAGTACTTACAGACGACATAATTAAAAATAAAGAAAACGATATACTAAAAACAGGTATACAAAGCGTTTGGATAAAAGGCAAACAAATATACTAAGAGCATTAATAAAATTCTAACATAAAAACATTTAAAAATGATACACGATAAAGAAACAGCATCCAATGTTGCAAATAAATTATTAGAAATAAAAGCGGTAAAGCTCAATCCTAAAAATCCATATACATGGGCATCAGGAATAATAAGTCCGATATATTGTGACAATCGCAAAACGTTGTCATTTCCGGAGGTCAGAAATTATATAAAAGACAGCATGGCTAAAATTATCAAAGAGAAGTACTCTGACGTTGAAGTGATAGCCGGAGTTGCGACCGGAGCAATAGCGATAGGTGTTTTGGTAGCCGAAGCATTAAATCTCCCTTTTATTTATATCAGATCTTCACAAAAAGACCATGGATTACAAAACAAGATAGAAGGATATTACGAACAAGGGCAAAAGGTAGTAATCATTGAAGATTTAATATCGACAGGGATGAGCAGTTTAGCAGCATATTCAGCACTAAAAGAAGCCAACATGGTTGTTGAAGGGATGTTAGCAATATACACTTACGGGCTTCCCATTGCGAAACAGCAATTTGAAGATGCAAAATGTGAACTTACAACACTCACCGATTATGATACGACCATAAGCGTAGCAGTATCCAAATCATACGTAGACACAGAGGAAACAGAGACACTTAAAGAGTGGAGAAAGGACCCTGCAAATTGGCACAATTCAACTACAAATTAAAAATTACGAATTGTATATGTTCATAGCACTAACTATTTAAAACAATTAAATATTACACAATAAGATGAAACACTTCAGCACAAAACAACTTTCCGTAAAGCAGTCAGCGGAAGTAATTTATAATAAATTTTCAGATTTCAACAACTTCAAAGACATGTTGCCGGTTGAAAAGATGGACCACTTTGATTGCACTGCATCAACATGTAAGTTTACTCTCAAAGGTATGCCTGAAATTTGTCTTAACATAATAGAGAACATACCTGACCAAAAAGTTGTTTATGCCACACAAGACCAAAAGCCTATAGACATCAGGCTTGGATTTGACATTGATAAGACGGGAACAGAGACTTCGGAAATTACTTTATATATAGATGCAGACATTGATGGGGTCACGGCAATGATGTTATCGAAACCTCTTCAAAATATGTTAGATAAGATGGCAGAAAAAATTTCGTAAAAATATTTGTATAATTACGAAAAAAACATACTTTTGCAAAATGCTATAAATTAGCATGTTTGTTGATAACCAATTATAAAACAATAAGTTATGTATTGGACTCTTGAATTAGCTTCGAAATTAGAAGATGCACCGTGGCCTTGTACAAAAGATGAGTTGATAGATTATAGTGTCCGTATGGGGGCGCCACAAGAAGTCATTGAAAATCTTCAAGAAATTGAAGATGAAGGCGACATCTATGAATGTATAGAAGATTTATGGCCTGATTATCCTACGAAAGATGATTTTTTCTTTCATGAGGATGAATATTAAAATTAATATAGCATACTTATAAATTTATAGGTATGCTATATTTTCAAACTTATTTAGAAATTATTATTTATGGCAAATTTTTTTAAGAAACTTTTTGGAACTAAATCCGAGAAGGATATAAAGTCAGTAACACCTATTCTGAATAGTGTTAAGAAATCATATTCAGAGATATCTGCATATACTCCCGACCAATTACGTGCGAAGACCTTGCAATTAAGACAACATATCAAGGACGGCACACAGGTGTATGACGAGCAGATTGCCGCAATACAGACAGAAATCGACAACACCGACAATTTAGATGCTGATAAAAAGCAGAGGTTATATGAAGAGATAGACAAAGTAAAGGGCAATCTAAAAGACAAGATAAAAGATTTATTAGATGAAGTATTGCCTGATGCGTTTGCTATTATGAAAGCCACAGCAAAACTTTTTGCCGAGAATAGTGAGGTAACTGTTACAGCAAGCGAGATGGACATAAAGTTATCGGAAACCCATAGTAATGTAAGGATAGAAGGTGACAAAGCCATATACTCTAACGTTTGGATTGCCGGTGGTAATCCAACGACATGGAACATGGTACATTATGATGTACAATTGATAGGCGGCATTGTGTTACATCAAGGTAAAATTGCCGAAATGGCTACCGGTGAAGGTAAAACTTTAGTAGCTACTTTGCCGGTATTTTTGAATGCTCTTACAGGTCGCGGTGTCCACATTGTCACAGTAAACGATTACTTGGCAAAACGTGACTCCGAATGGATGGGCGTTTTATACCAATTTCACGGATTAACAGTGGATTGCATTGACAAGCACGACCCTAATACGGCAGCAAGACGCAACGCTTATAATTGTGACATCACCTTTGGTACAAACAATGAATTTGGCTTCGATTATTTGAGAGATAACATGACGGGCGAGCCACAAGAACTTGTTCAGCGTGAACACGTCTATGCCATTGTTGATGAAGTTGACTCCGTACTTATAGATGACGCACGAACACCTTTGATTATATCCGGTCCTACCGCAAAAAGTAATGATGTACAAGAGGAGTTTAATAAATACAAACCGGCTGTAAGTAAACTTTATGAAGTTCAACGTAGATTGGCAAGCAAATTATTAGTCGATGCTAAACAATATTTAACCGAAACAGCCACTCCGGAGCAAAAAAAATATGCAAGCATTCAACTGTTCCGCTCATATCTTGCATTACCTAAAAATAGAGCTTTAATAAAATTTTTAAGCGAAGCCGGAAATAAAAAAATATTACAATCCACAGAATCTGCATATCTCAGTCTGCAAAAAGGAAACTTTTTTGCAAACGATAAAGATAGCGACCTTGGCATTTACTCTTTCGAGAATGATGTAAGTTTGAAAGATGAAAAAATCAATAAACAATATGGAGATTTTAACAAGAAGTTTGAAGAATTTAAAAACGCCGTATTCAAAGAAACTTATTTAATTCCTCAGCTGACGACTTATATATCGACTCTCAAAAATTCTGAAGATGTAATAACTCTTCAAAACAAAGAAAAAGATATTGAAAACTATAAAAAAGATATTGAAAACGCTAAGAAGTCTTTTGAGAATTTCAAGAAATTCGTCATTTCCATTGACAATGACCTCGAAACTCACTTAAAATATATTGTTGCCGGATTAGGGATAGACACTGAAAAATTTGAGCTTTGTCTTGGCAATTTCATTACTATTAATAATTATTGTTTAGCTCTTAATTCATTTTTTAATTTCGATGATACAGATATTGAAAATCTGTACAAATCAAAAATAGCGAGCATCAAAGAATTTATAAACAGTAGAGAGACATATAAACCTTTCATAGCCATCATCAACAATTTATCTCAAAAAGCAGGCAATTTTAAAATAACCGGCGAAACGAAGATAGAAGACTTCAAAGATCTCGAAGAAATTGATTATGGTACTGACGGTTTATATTTTGTTATTGATGAAAAAGATAATTCTATAGTCATTACAGAAAGAGGTCTTCAAGAATTAACAACAGACTTCAATGACATAGATGCCAATTTTTTCATTACGCCTAATGTTGGGGAGAAAGTTGCAGAGATTAATGAGAAGCCTATCAGTGAAAAAGATAAAGAAGAACAAATCAACAATGTAAAAGATGATTTTTACATCAAGTCGGAGAGGATACACACTGTAAATCAATTACTTAAGGCTTATGCTTTATTTGAGAAAGACGTAGAGTACGTCATTATAGAAAATAAGATAAAGATAGTTGATGAGCAGACTGGGCGTATCATGGAGGGGCGTAGATATTCAGACGGTCTGCATCAGGCACTTGAAGCGAAAGAGAATGTAAAAGTAGAGGCATCGACTCAAACTTACGCCACTATCACATTACAGAATTACTTCAGGATGTACGAAAAGCTTGCGGGTATGACCGGCACGGCGGAGACAGAAGCCGGAGAATTTTGGGACATCTACAAACTTGAGGTAGTTGTAATACCTACCAACAAGCCTATCATAAGATTAGACCATGAGGATTTGATATATAAGACAC
>JALNXP010000016.1 GCA_023230285.1 Bacteroidales bacterium
ATAAATCTTAAACACCTTAGAATATTCTTTACATCCGACAGTTTGGATTTCTGCAGAATATGTGTAAGTATCTTCCAAGCCGCGATAACTTACTGTTAAAGTGAAAATTATAGTTGTGCCGACTTCAATATCAGGGCTTATTTCGACATTAAAATTTTCGGATAAATTTTCTCCAACAGCAAGGGTAGAGACATTGATAGTCGGGTTTATTATGTTAACATTTGTAGATGAGCAGTTTAGCAATAAAGCGATGTTATTGGCATCTGCATCACCGGAGTTAGTGCTTGAGCATAATAAATTGACTGTTTCGTCAGGGTTTATCTGATTGTTGTTATCATCGGTAACAAATATTGTGAAAGGGGCGAGTGTAGGAGCAGCAATAATGATGTCGTTTGCAAAGTTCCATGTAAAGCTTTGTGCAGCGAAGTTGATGGCGATATTTATAACTTCTTGATTTGGAATGTTTTCTGCAACGTGGAAATTAAAAGTTGCTGTAAAAGTTTCTCCTGCGAGCAGATTAGAGCAAGTTGCGTTTCCGTTGGTAACAGTAATGTATTCGCTACCGGAGCTTAATGTAATAGTACCGTTTGTCAGGTCGCCGCCGCCGATATTTGAGAAAGTAACTTCGGCTGTAACATTTTCATCATATTCGACAACATCATTTCCATTTTCGTCTATATAAGAGATGTCAATTAAGCTGATGTTTGGAGCATTTGGATCGCCAACGGCGATATTGAAAGTATTAAGAGCTGTATTATATGCGCTTACGTATAATGTTATTGTGCCTGTAGTTGGCAGAGTGCCGTTGATAGCTATGTTGCAAACGCCTTCTTCGTTGGTAAAGCCTTTGCCGATGAGTTCGTTGCCGTTCATAAGAACGCAGGCAGCATTTTCGACGAAGCCGCCAAGTTGATTGCAGTAAACGGTAACCTCAAAACTTGTTGTTCCGGGTAATATAGAACTGTTGAAGCCGGCAGAAAGAGCATAAGGGTCATCTCTCCAGATTGCCAACGTAGGGTCACCGAAAGCGTTGCAGTCGTAGAAACACCATCTCAAAGCACCTTCTTCCCATTGTCCGGGAGCGTTAACCCATGGTACAGTAGCTGTTTTAGATTCTTTATGTGCTCTCCCATACCTATTGTATTTATCTGTATACAAAGCATCTACAAATTCTCTATTTATATGTAGAGATGGTCCTTCTGTTTGACCTTCGTTGAACCAGCCATAACGCGAGTTGAAACAACCGCCGACAGCGAGATTGTCAATTGTCACCATCTTTTCGCCGATACAGTCGTTGTTATCGAAAGCACCACAGATACAACCATGAGTATAAATCAGGGTGTAATTATGAGTAACGCCGTTTAAGTTGCTGAAGTTGTTGTTAGTTATGTCGGAGTTGTAAAACCTCATCACATAATCGGAATTTGCGTGACCGTTGTGATATAGGAAAGACATACCTTGGTTCATTCTTGCTTTCAGTTGGTTAGCGTTCCAAGTAGCGTTTCTGTCGTATAAAGAATCGTAAGGGTCGGTTTCGGGAATGCCGTTAGTAGAATAGCCGTTATCATCTCTATCACCAACTAACATTTCAACATAATCTGCGCCCCAAGAGATCGGGTCGCTGTATAGCCATTCACCAACTAAAAGCGGGCTGTTAAGTTCACCAAGAACAGGGTTTTGCTGATAAGATATTGTTTTGTGCAGCATGGCATTCAATTCATTATCGTTACTAAATGGCATTCTGGCTACAGATACTTCAGGGTATAAATCGTCTTCTCCAATTTCACCCCAATTGTTGTCGTTATCATCATTCCAAGTGCCGTCGAGTGCGGAATAATATAAGTCGGCAGGTATGTCGTCATCTTCATATACGGAAGATGATTGAACGGTGCAGTAAAATCCTCTATAAGGTACTTTTTCTATATCGCCGCCGAGGACAACATACTCTACTGAATGGTCGGTATATTCCTGTATGATGTAATTTCTTATTTTTTCTTGATTATCATCGCCGTCCATTTCGGTATATATTTCAGAGACGGCTTTAAACTCTGAAGCGAGACCATATTTTAAATACATACTTCTAAGTTCATCAAAAGCGGAAGCATGATTTGATGTTGAGATAATCAGAATTTCGTAGTCGTTAGCGTCTCGCTCTTTAACGAGTGAGCTGTAAAAATTATCTATTTCTTCCTGATTATCAACTATTTGTGATAAATCGTCAGTCTCTTTCAAAAGTTTTAATGCCTGTTGAGCTTTTTCGGTAGGAACAGTAGTAATAACGACAGTTACGGATTCGTAATAGCTGATGGAATTTTCGCTTGGCAGATATTGGACAGGAGTGAAAGCAACATTAGCTATAGAGTGTCCGCGATAGAAGTAAGTGCTTAATACTCCGTGAGATGTGCTCGGATAAGTCATCTTACTATTGTAAATCTCATCATTTTTATAAAAATGAGGTTCGCCGGGTTGAGATATTGGACGTGTAGCCTGTTTCGGGTATAAACAACCTTTAGCAGTAATATCCGTTTGTTTGCCAAATATCAACTGAACATCAGATGCCTCATGTCCGGCAGGCAATAATATCTCGGTTGCGTAATAGGGTAGAAGAGGATTTCCCAAAGTTGCATTTTGCATTGTTTCCGGAAAATTTATGGTGATATAACCGTTGATATTTTTAATTTCCGGATTTGAGAAATAAAACGTTTTAGTTATCTCTTCCGATATAGCGGAATAACTAATAAAAATTAGTAATAACAATAAAAATTTTTTCATTATAAAAATTGTTTTAGTTTATGCTGATTTTATGAGCTTCAGTTTTATCATCATATTTTAATGTGATAATATACATTCCGGCAGGCAGTTGTTTAACATTGATGTTAATATTGTTTTCGCCGTTATTCAAGTTTGAATAATTTTGTGAGAACACTTTTGTGCCGGATATTGAGAATATTTCTATTGATGCTTTGTTAGAGTTGTTGGCAAATAAATTGACGTTGATATTTTCGTTTGCCGGATTAGGGTATATCTTTGAAGTTGTCGATATGTTGTTTATGCCAAATGTTGTATGTGCTGTAAAATAGCATGATTCGCTATCGGTAAATTCTCCGCCTGATTGTATTACGACACCGTCATTGGTTTCTATTCCGTATATTCCGGAGCCGTTACTGCAGCAAATTCCGTTTCCGCCTGCATCATAAATTGTGAATGTATAACATTCTGCCAATTCTTCTAAGGCGACATTTTCGGTATATACGTGCAGACTTTCATCATAAGGACCACCTTCGGCGATAATTTCACCGGTAGATATTTTTTTGATTTTCCAAGTGATTTCTGTAGGAGCTTTATCAGTTCTGATAAATATTTTTACAAATCCTTCTGTGTTTTCAGCCGACTGGAAAACATAGCTAAAACTGTTGTTTTTAGGATAATCATCTGAACTGTTGTTGACATTGGTAATAGTTGCATTGAAAACGTTGTCGCTTTCAACGATAGTAAACGGCATTTCAGACATTGTCACAGTTATTGTTTCTAATGGTGCTAAGTTGCCTGTCCAAGCACATTCGTAAGTCGTTTCGCCATTGACATTGTAGCTGATAGTTGCAGAAGTGACAGTATTATTGCCATTATTTCTTATTGTGATGGCAGGAGTTATCTCTGTTAAGCAGTTTGCCTCAGGGATATTGCTTACATTGGTAATTTCCATGTCGTTATCAAAAGGCATTCGCCCTTGTGTGTTTTCAAAATTACCGCGAGCAGCAACATAAACGGTTTTTTCCTGATAATTCTGGATAAACGCTCTAATGTCTAATTGGTCTTCGTTATAGATATAATTGCTTGAGTAATTCCATTCAAATTGGAATAATTGATAGTCACCTTCTTCCCAATTTGCAGATATGGCATTGCCTACAGAGTTAGTCAAAAATTTGACAAATACATCGTGGAACGAGGTTTCTCCGTTAGGAGCGTTATAGCCGGTAACGAGATTTTCAACAACAGCGACAAATAATTTCCCCGATAAATTTGTAATTTGTTCGTTGGCAGAGATGATGGCATTTACGGTTATGATATTTGCATTTTTATCTATATCTGTATACATAACCATATCAAACATAGCAGGTTGAGACGACAGTTGGTCGATAGTCTCTTGGTTAAAGTATGAAATTGAGCTGATGCTTCCGTTGATAGCGATAGCCGGCACAGCATTTATAGAATAATAGTTGATTCTTTTTTTGTTTTCGGCTTCGTTATGAATATAAAAAGGATCATTTACTCCGGGCCACCAAGCGTGGTATTTCAATCCGATAACTTTATCAGGGTTATTGGTTATCAAGGCATCTATTTCGGGATTAGCTGATGCGCATGGTCCGCAACTTGTGTTAGTTCCTTCTTCGAGTAAAATCATTCTTTGTGAAAATGCGCTACAGCAAATTGCAAAAAATAAAGCGAAAAGTAATATGTTCTTTTTCATGTTCTTGTTCTTTTTAGTTGTTACTTTTAATTGTTGTTCAGTTTATTGACAGCATAATAATAGGCACCCAAAGAGATGGCTTTTTCTGTTCCTAATTTAGTGATACCCACTCCGATACGTTTTTTAGGGTCGTAGGTGATTTTTTGTGAAGAGAATGGGACGGTTATAGTTCTTGCATCTCCTTTGAGAAATTCTTTAAATTCGTCAGGGTCTTCGAGGTTAAATGTTGAGACTTCCATTCGTGATAATTTTGTACCATTTGGCAGGTCGAACTCTTTATTCATTTCAGCTACAAGGTCTTTTAAGAAAAGAGGGTAGGCATTAGCGAGACCACCTCCTATTACAATGATGCCGTCTGTTAAAGATGCAGCATTTGCGAGTACATTTCCGGCTGCTTCAGCGAACTTCTTAAAGGTCTTTATTGCAGCTTCTTTGTCGCCGTCTTTGTTACCGATAGCTATTTCATAAATGTCTTTCGGCTCTTGCAGACACGTAGATTGAGGTATACCTGCAAAATCGGCATACATACGTTTTACTGATTTAATGGTTGTGCTTTCTTCAGCGCTGTAGTTCGGATGAAATTTGTCGCTGAATCTGTTGATTTCGCCCTGAGCAGAGTTGTCACCAGGATAGATGTTGTTGTTAGAAACTATGCCGCCGCCTAAACCGCTGCCGAAAGTTATACCTAATATGTTTTTATAACGCTTCGGACTGCCGGCTTGTTCTAATAAATTATTTACATCCGGTAACAATCCGGCGATGGCTTCGCCGTAAGCGAATAAGTCGCCGTCATTGTTGATATATGTAGGTATGTGGAAGATGTTTTCAAGCATTGGACCTAAAGCGACACCACCACGAAAAAGCGGAAGATTTTGTAAGTCACCGATAATACCAAGTTCGTATTCCGCCGGACCCGGAAACGAAAAACTTATTGCCGCCGGCGGTTCCTGTAATTTGGACTTTACTTCTTCAAAACCGGATATGATAGTCTTTAATATGTTTTCCAAAACAACGCCTTTTGCAGACCTGTGAATTTGATCGATAATCTGTTCGCCGTTTTTAATTGCAGAGAAAACAAGATTTGTTCCACCTGCATCAAGTGTCATAACTGTTTGATTCATAAGTGCTATTGTTTGAATATTTTCTTTGTGGTGTTTTCTATCTTTATTAAATAAACGCCGTTAGAAAGTCGCGAAATATCAAGAATTGTCTTACTGTCGGCAACCGCAGATTCTAAAACTTTTTCTCCTATAATACTGTAAATCACAATCTTCTTGCCAATCATAGTCTGGACATCATCAATGCTTATTTCTAATATTCCGCTTGTAGGATTAGGATAAAAAGAAAAGTCTGCTTTACCGAATTGCTGTATGCCTACAATATAATTGATTGATACTGTGATTTCTATACTTGGATTGTTTTCAGCGTTACTTGTTAAAGTGACGGTTGCGACATCATTAAAGTTTTCGCTGTTATTTTCTATATTGGCAGTAAATATCAAGTCTGTAGTTCCGTCAGGATTAACACTGCCTTCTTCCGAATTAATTGTCAGCCAATTATAAGGCGGGTTGTTGCTATATTGAACATTTGCGATATTATAATTCAATGGCAAAAAGCCGTTGTTTGAAATAATGATAACATCTTCGTAAGTACCCGGTGCGTTTATATTAAAATTGATTTCATTTTTATTTAATTCTATGACGGCGGTATTATGAACATTTAAGTTTACGTTGTAATCGATTTCAGGTATTAAAGAGTTGTTGGAAATGTTTAATAGTCCTTGATAATTACCGTTTTCCAAGCCGGATATATTGCAAGATATTGTTATTGTGATGTTTTCGTTTGGTTCAAGGTTTGCGCTTGAAGGCGTAACTGACAGCCATTCAGCATCTTCAATATTAATGTCAAATTCGAGGGTTGCGAGTCCTGTGTTAGATATAATGAACTCATCTTCAACTGTTTCAATGTTGTTGGCGGTTAGTTGGGATTGTGTTTTATCGAGGTCCATTACCGGCATAGGTGTAGAACTTCCTGTTAAAGTAAATGTGTGCGGGTCAGGAGCGCCGATATAAGGGTGGTTTTCTCTTCTTCCGCTTGCATCTTTTGCAAACAGATAATAATCTATTTCGCCTGAAGGCAGACCGTTGATTTCTACTTCCCAAGTGTTGCCGGTAGTATTTGACATTTGATAAGCTGTATAATTTCCGCCTGCAGTTTTTACATAAGCTATAACGGAGTCTTCAACCATAGGGCTATCACAATAAGAATACAGTTCTGTGCTTATTGTCAAAGAGCCGGTGTTTTGTACTTCTCCGAATATTGGTTGGTGTTTAATAAACAACATTCCTCTGTCTGTGATTTCGTGGGTACGGCAGTGTAAAGCGTCTGTATCTTCCCAAGAATCATAATTAACGCCGATAATTTCGTAGCCGGGCATAGCAGCCTGATAAGAAGCAATGGCGGCGGCATCATTTGCATTACCTGTTAAGGCGACAAAAACTTTTTTGTTTAAGATTAATGAATTTGTATAAGGAGTGGAAGCCCCCCAGCCTTGAGCCCCCGGCGTGTAAACACGATAAACTTCATAAGGTGTTCCCCAAGGGCATGTTACTGCTGCAAAGTAATTGGCGGCAGCTTCAAATAATGCGTATCTTGAATCCGACTGAGGAACTTGTCCTATCATAACTTTGTTGGGAGCTAAATATTTTCCCCAGCAGTCAATATGTTTGATATAATCTTGCAAAGGATCTTGCATTATGTGATAATACTCAACACCTAAGTAATCTTCAAAAAGTTGACGAACTTGTTCTTCTGTATAGTTGGTGTTTTCTTCGAGTATCAAGTCGGTAGAGGCTGCTTCACTTTTGCCGTCACACATGTAGTTGCCACCGGCAGATTCTATATCCGAAGCATATCTGTCAATAGATAACTGCTGACATAAAGCTGTGTTTACGGCGTTGTCGTTGTAGCGCGGTCGGTTGTAAGTAAAATCGAAAACCGCAAGCTCGGCGTTGTCTATAGCTATAAACCATGGACCATAATCTCTTGTCCAATATGAATCGGAAGCATGAATTAAAAATTCGCAATTTGCTGTGTTTACATTGTTAGATTGATATTGGCTTAATACCGTGTTTTGTTGACTTGCATTTGATACAATGGTGATTACTTTGACATCCTCAGCCATCTCTTTGATAAGAGATATCGGTATGCCGAATGGGTATCTTACCAATACAGCTTCGCTGGGTTCATATTCTGCAACCGGACGGATATTCCCGACAGGAGGGTCGGTAGGCATAGTGTAAACATCTACCGTTTCATATAATGCAGCTTCTTCTGCTGTCATTATGTGCTTTAATTGTATGCCGTCTTTGTTGAATATTGGCTGTGCCGATAAAGATGCAGAACCGATAAGTAACATTAAAAACAATAATATTGTACTCCTTGTTTTCATGATAAATCCTTTCTAAAATTCAGTTTAAAATTAGCCTGCGAAGTTATATATTATTTTATGCCAACTTATTGTTTTAAGATTTTTTGTGAGGACGTAAAAAGTGTTCTTTGCATAGCATGCTGTTTTATGCAAAATTTATTGTGTTTTATTTTTTAACAGCCTTGCCGGTAAGTACACCTGTAATTTGAAAAATCGACTGTTCGTATAATACTGTTCCGTAAAAATTTGTGGTGTATGTAAAAATGTTATCAGACATTTTGGCAGTCATGTTGTAAGTGGTGTTAGCAATCTGACCATCTTCTTCAGTGGTAATTGTATATTTTTCAAAGTTGATTTTTTTGCCGCGAACAGAGCCGACAACCTGTAAATTTTCCATGATTATAATCACTTCGTCATCTTTGTCGCCATAAACAATAGAAAAAGTTTCGTTGCCGGAAATAGTATCTTCATAATAGTGCATTCCTACGTCCATTCTTGCATAACTTGCATAACTTCCTTCGTAGTCGCCTATAAATTTATCTCTGTCTGTCGGGTCGGCAATGCAACTTGTTAATATTATTGCTGCTAAGGATAAAATCAGCAATATATTATGATGAGCTTGTGATATTTTCATATTTATAATAATTATTAAAGTGCCGTTATTCTAATGCTTCAAGTTGCTCAACAGCTTTGAGAACATCATTATCTATTTGATTATAAATCGGATAAAAACCAAGGTTATCGAAAAGGTTTCGTCCTATATAAGCTTTGACAAGTATTCTGATTTCTTCTTCGACAACATCAAATTCTTTTTTATTGAAAGTGATGTTTTTTTCTTCGGATTTACTTATGATTTCATTAAGCATGGCATCATCAACCACAAAATTATCAATAAAAGTTCTGCTGCTTATATATTGTTGTTTTAAATTAGCTCTGTTCATATCTGTATAATCAAAAGCATAACGGTACAAAATAGATTTATTGATGAGGTTATAATAAAAGGTATTGTCTTTAAAAGTTTCAATCGGGATGAAGATGTCGGGGATTATGCCGCCACCGCCGTAAACTATTCTGCCCTGTTTTGTAAAATATTTCTGTGTGGTGTCGCTAACGTGTATGCTGTCAGCGTATTGCAGTTCGCCGGAGGTGTAACGTTCGTAGAAGTTGTTTATATATTCATTTTTTCCCGAGTTATATGGTCTTTGGATACATCTTCCGCTTGGTGTATGATACCTTGAAACGGTAAGTCTGACAGCTGATTTGTCGACTAATGTTGTTTGCTGCTGCACAAGTCCTTTGCCGAAAGTTCTTCTGCCCATGATGGTTCCTCTGTCGTTATCTTGAATGGCACCGGCAACGATTTCGCTGGCAGACGCAGATGTTTCGTCAACAAGGACAACAAGATTGCCTGTTTCAAAATCTCCTTTTTGCATGCTGTAAAAGTCGTGGCGCACCGAGTGTTCACCTTCGGAATACATTATTAAGGTGCCTTTTCCTAAAAATTCGGTGGCAACGTCAATAGCGCATTTTAATACGCCGCCGCCGTTGTTTCTCAAATCAAGGATTAGCTGTTGCATGCCTGTACTTTTCAAAACCTTGAGAGCTTCACTAAATTCATCTCCGGTTTTAACTGTAAATGAAGATATTTTTATGTAACCGATGTCGTCTTTTATGATGTAGGCAGCTTCAACACTGTTGTTCGGAATGACATTTCTGACGATTTCATAATCTAAAGTTTCGTCAAAGCCACGGCGTTTAATGCCGACTTTAACTTTAGTGCCTTTCGGACCTTTCAATAATTTTTGTACTTTATCATTAGTGATGCCGATGCCGGCAACTATGCTGTCGTCAACTTTTACAATTCTGTCGCCGGCTTGTAAACCAACTTTCTCCGAAGGTCCGCCGGTGATTGTGTTTACAACAAAAATAGTGTCACTTTCAATCCTGAATTGCACGCCAATACCTTCAAAATCACCGCGTATGGCTTCGTTTGCCGCTTCTAATTCTTTTACGCTGATGTATGATGAATGAGGGTCTAAACTGTCAAGCATGCTTATTATGGCAATTTCTTCCAAATGATAAGTGTTAACAGAATCTACATAATCGTTTTGAATGAGATTTTTTACCTGTTCAAACTTGCCGTTATTTGCTGCGCTGCCTTCAAATTGTGCATAATGTTGCCACGGATTTACATATTGCGCTAAAAAATAACCGATAATTACAGATACTGAAATTATTAAAGGAAGATATATTTTTGTTTTACTTGACATTTTATTTTTGTTTATTTGTTATTATATTGTGTCATTGTCAGTGCCGGACCTGCGGTAGTGAAACTTTTTATTGCATCTACGGCGAGGTCGATTTTAGGCTGTATTATCTTTTTGTCTTCAACATTGAATTTTCCGAGTACAAAATCTATCTGCGACCCTTGCGGAAAGTCGTGTCCGATACCAAATCTGAGCCGCGCAAAATCCTGAGTGCCAATAGTTTCTATTATGTTGTTCAGCCCGTTGTGAGAACCGCCGCTACCTTTAGTCTTAATGCGAATTTTCCCTAATTCTAAGTCTAAATCATCAGAAATGACAAGCAGATTCTCAATAGGAACATTCGCCTTTTCAAGCCAATATCTAACAGCTTTTCCGCTAAGGTTCATAAACGTTGTCGGCTTCAGAATCGTCAATATCCGTCCTTTATAACGGATAGTGCTGATAAAACCGTATCTTTCGGAAGAAAAATTTACTTCGCTGCTTTTTGCTAATTCGTCTACAATCATCCAACCAATATTGTGACGAGTGTTTTCATATTCTAAACCCGGATTGCCGAGACCAACTATTAAGTAATTCACCTTTAATTATTTGTTAAATAGCCAATTGATGTTTTAATTAGATTTTATTATTTGAAGTAAGTCAACATAGTAAATAAGTACGGAGTTAGACGGAATGATGTCGCCAACACTGTAAGACCCATAAGCCATATAAGAAGGAACAAGTATAACGGCACTGCCGCCGGTTTTCATCTTAAGAAGCCCGTTGCGTAAACCAACAACAATCAAATCATCAATATATAAGCCGAATGAGCCATCTTCAATAGAGCTGACTTCCACGTTATTAGCTAATTTTTGCTTGAAATTGAAAACAACAGAATCGGTATATTCAGGATAAAATCCTGTCCCTTCTAAAAGCTCTATGTAATAAACACCATAATCATCTACTTCTATTTCGTTTGTATCCAACTGATGGTCAGCAATATAGCTTTCTATGAGTTTGATGTCCTGCTCGTATTGAGATTCAAGGCAGGAAGTTACACCTATCAAAATAAATGCCATGATAAGTAAAGGTAATACAAAACGCTTCATAAATGTTGTTTTTAATTTGGTGCAAAAGTAGTACTATTTTTTTTAAGAATGCTTGAGATTAAAAAAATTCGTGTACATTTGAATTTTAAATATTTGTAATTTTAATAAATATTAAAGTTTTGGCTGATAAGGTTTTAATGGCTATGAGCGGCGGAATAGACAGCAGTGTTGCTGCTATTTTGCTGTTGGAACAAGGTTATGAGTTAGTTGGCGTAACCTTTAGAAATCATGATTTTATTACAACAGATAGTACAGATGATGAGCATTTTAATGCCGACCCTTTATTTGATGCTGAAATTCTGGCAAAAAAACTTGGTTTTGAACATCATATTATTGATGTTCGCGAGATGTTTAAAAATACTGTCATCAATAATTTTGTTGATGAATATCTGCATTGTCGTACTCCTAATCCCTGCGTTTTTTGTAATCTGTGCATCAAATGGGGCTTTTTGCTTACAGTGGCAGATAAGCTTGGTTGTAAGTTTATAGCAACAGGTCATTATGCTCAGTTGGCACTTGAGAACGACAGATATTTTTTGAAAAAAGGTGTAGATGCAGCTAAAGACCAAACTTATTTTTTATGGGCATTGACACAGGAAAATCTCTCAAGAACTATTTTCCCGTTGGGTAAACTTACGAAGGCGGAGGTCAGAAACATCGCTGCTGCTCATGGATATGAACGACTGCTGAAAAAAGGCGAAAGTCAGGAAATATGTTTTGTGCCGGATAATGATTATCGGAAGTTTCTTGAAGATAATGTACAGAATATAAAGGAATTACATGTTGCAGGCAACTTTGTCGACACTTTCGGTAAGGTTTTGGGACAACATAGGGGTTTGTATAATTATACTATTGGACAGCGTAAAGGACTTGGCATTGCTCTGGGGCAGCCTGCTTATGTTGTGGCGTTGAATTTGGCAGATAATACGGTCGTATTGGGTAATAAGGACGAACTTTCCGGTCAGCGGCTGCATGCTGGTAAAGTTAATATGATGAAATATTCGCATGTTACTGATGGAATGGAAGTTATGGCTAAGATAAGGTATCGCAATCACGGCGGCAAGGCTAAGTTGTACGTAGAAGATTATGGTTTAAGGGTAGAATTTGAACAGCCTGTGGATTCAATAACGCCGGGACAGAGTGTCGTCTTTTATGAAGACGATGACCTTGTGGGCGGCGGAGTGATAATGTAAAAAGAAAGCCGCGTCTCTGTCGAAACGCAGCTTCCAAAATCACATGTCCAAATAAATTATATTTTATTGCTTTCGCTAATAAAATCACAACCCATAAAGTGTTGTAGAACTTCCGGTATGCGTATGCCGTCTTCTGTCTGGTAATTTTCCAATATGGCGGCTACGATGCGAGGAAGAGCTAATGCACTGCCGTTGAGAGTATGCGCTAACACGGTTTTTCCTTCGGAATTTTTGTATCTTAGCTTCAATCTGTTTGCTTGGAAACTTTCAAAATTAGATACTGAACTTACTTCGAGCCATTTTTCTTGTGCTGCGGAATAAACTTCAAAATCATAAGTTAAAGCTGAGGTAAAGCTGATGTCGCCACCGCATAATCTTACTATTCTGAACGGTAAACCCAAACCTCTGACTAAAGATGCAACATGTTCTACCATCTCGTCAAGAATTTTGTATGAATCTTCTTGAGTGCTTATCTCTACTATTTCCACTTTGTCAAATTCGTGCAGTCTGTTTAAGCCTCTGACATCTTTACCATAAGAGCCGGCTTCGCGTCTGAAACAGCTGGAATATGCTACATTTTTGATGGGCAGGTCTTCTTGTTTTAAGATTACATCTCTGTAAATATTAGTTATAGGGACTTCAGCTGTTGGAATAAGATAAAAGTTGTCGACAGTGCAATGATACATTTGACCTTCTTTGTCGGGCAGTTGTCCTGTGCCGAACCCTGAAGCTTCGTTTACGACCAACGGTGGCTGGTATTCAATAAAACCTCTGTTGATAGCGGAATTGAGAAAGTAGGTGATGAGCGCACGTTGTAGACGTGCACCATAGCCGCGATAAAACGGAAATCCTGCACCCGTAACTTTGTTCCCTAATTCAAAGTCTATGAGGTTGTACTTTTTGGCAAGTTCCCAATGTGGAAGTGCGTTGGCAGGAAGCTGTGGAAAATCCCCTTCCCTGTGGACAATAAGATTGTCTTCCGCATTTTTGCCTTCCGGTACAAGCTCGCATGGCGTATTCGGAAGCTCAACAATGCACTTGGTTATCTGCTCTTGAAGTAAATCGAATTTGTCGTTAAGCTCTTTGCCGGTTTCTTTAAGCTGAGCCGTCTTAACTTTCATGGCATCTGCTTCGTCTTTTTTGCCTGCTTTATATAAAGCACCTATCTCTTTAGCTATCTTGTTTGATTCAGCTAACACCTCATCTAATCGAGATTTCGTTTCTCTTCTGTCTTTGTCTAATTCGATAATTTTTTCGACGATGTCGTCTGCTTTAAAATGTTTCTTTGCTAAAGCCTTGACGACCGCATCTTTGTTTTTTAAGATTTCATTGAGTACTAACATTTTCTTAATTATTTATTTAGACTGTCGCGAAGGAAATCCTGTAATTTGTCTATTCCCATCTCGATAGTTTGATTTGTTTTTCTTATGGTGAGTTCACATAAACCGTCAACGGTTTTTTTGCCGAAAACTACTATATATGGAATGCCGATGAGTTCGGCATCTTTCATCTTAAAGCCGAAAGATACGCCTCTATCATCAAATAGAACTTCAAAACCATTGTCATTCAGCTTGTTATATATTTCTTCAGCCTTGTCGATTATTACTCCCGGCTTGTCGATAGTAGGAATAATTGTTATATGATAAGGAGCTATTGCTATTGGCCAAATTATGCCTTTATCATCATGATGCTGCTCAATGGCGGCAGAGATAATTCTTGAAGTGCCAATGCCGTAACAGCCCATCTTCATAGGTACTTTGTTGCCTGCTTCATCTAAGATGAGAGCATTCATCTTTTCAGAGTATTTTGTTCCTAATTTGAAGATGTGTCCGACTTCTATGCCCATCTTTTGTTTTAGACGTTGTTTTCCGCAACGAGGACATAAATCGTGTTCACGGGCAAGTTTCAGCTCGTAAGTCTTAGGCATGGCTATGTCTCGTCCGAAGCAAACGTTAATATAGTGATAATCGGTTGTATTTAAGCCGCATAGGAAATATTTTACACTTTTTATAGAATGGTCGCCTATGAGTTCTATTTCCGGATTGAGGTTAAACGGACCGGCAAAACCTACTTGAGCTTTTGTCAAAGTGACAACTTCTTCTTCGGAAGCTTTTTTCACTTCGAGACAATCGTATAAGTTCTGTAATTTGATTTCGTTGATTTCCAAGTCACCTCTCATCAAAACAGCAACAAATTTTTCTCTGTCTTCATATATCATTTTGAAAATGATGGTTTTAATCATCTGATTATTAGGAATTTTAGTAAACTCCACTAATTCTTCCACTGATTTTATGTCGGGTGTATGCAACTTCTGTATTGCGGTGCCGGTTTCTTCATAAATTACAGTGTCAAGTAAAGATTCTGCTTTTTCAACGTTGGCAGCGTAGTCGCAGTCATCACAATATAATATGGTGTCTTCACCGGAGTCGGCTGTTACCATAAATTCTTCGGAACCGCTGCCGCCGATAGCTCCGGAATCAGCCTGAACAATGATATAATGTAAGCCAATAGTATCGAAAATGCGTTTGTAGGCAGCACGCATGGTTTGGTAAGCGGCATCAAGACCTGCTTGGTTATAGTCAAAACTGTATGCGTCTTTCATGATAAATTCCGAAGTCCTCATCAGTCCGAAACGCGGACGAATTTCGTCTCTGAACTTGGTGTTCTGCTGATATAAAATTATCGGCAGCTGTTTGTATGATGTGATAAACCTTCTTACAAAATCCGTAAAGGCTTCTTCGTGAGTAGGTCCTAAACACATCTCAACGTCTTTCCTGTTTCTTAAATGGAACATTATTTTGGCGTTGATATAATTATCCCACCTGCCGGATTCTTCCCAAAGCTCTTTTTTCATAAGTATCGGCATCAGCACTTCTTGTGCACCCGCTCTCTCCATCTCTTTGTCGATGATAGCTCTGATTTTGTGTAAACTCCGAGTTAAAAGAGGTGAATAGTAAAAGAAACCGGAATGAGATTTTACCAATAAATTGGATTTTCTCAAATATTTATCGCTGATAATTTCGGCATCCTTAGGAAATTCTTTGGTGGTAAATAAGAATAATTTAGAAAGTTTCATACAATTAAAAATTAATAATTTAGACTTTGTAATTATATAGTATTGATTTACAAATGTTTATATCAAACAAAGACGATTTGTAAGGCATCAAACGCTATATATTAAATCAGTTTGCAAAGGTAAAAGAAAAAAGTAAAATATAATTTTTATTGGAAAAAATCTATTTATAAAAAATTTGCCATCGGTTTAATTCAAAAAAATCATATACCTTTGCATTTTTGTATCGCTAAACATGTCAAAAAACGTCAAAAAGTTAAATTATTTACTAATAACCAAGGTCATAGGACTTTTGATTTTGTTAGAGGCGTGTCTTATGTTTTTTGCTTTGCCGTTTTCATTATACTATGGTTCAGGCAAATTTGGATTTGAAACTTTGTTTTCTACAGAACATGATTTGATGGCGATAGCACTTTCTGTTGCTATTACTTTATTTGTTGGTGTGTTGTTATATTTTGCTTCGCGTAAATCGGATACTCGTACTTTCGGAAAGCGGGAAGGTTTTATTATTGTGAGTGTTGCATGGTTCGTAATGGCTCTTTTTGGTGCGCTGCCATATATGTTTTCAGCTGTACTGCCTTCTTTTACTGACGCTTTTTTTGAAGCAGTGTCAGGATTTACGACAACAGGTTTGACAACAATACCCAACGTGGAGTCTGCACCGCCCGGCATTTTATTCTGGCGTTCTATGACACATTGGATAGGCGGCATGGGTATCGTTTTTATGTCGTTGGCTCTGCTGCCGATGGCTCTCGGAAACAAAGGAAGTTTGCTTTTTGCTGCCGAAACATCTAACGATGTACACGATAAAGTTCACCCACGTATTAAAGAAACAGCTAAACGCTTATGGATTATTTATGTGGGCTTCTCTGTCGTGTGTTGCTTCCTGCTTATGCTTGGTAAAGTGGACTTCTTCAATTCTATCTGCATTACCCTCAGTACAATTTCTACCGGCGGCTTTTCTGTAAATAGCACAAGTATGGCGCAATATACACCTTATATACATTATGTTATCATCATTTTTATGATACTTGGTGCTACGAGTTTTAACCTGCATTACCTCTTGTTATTCAAGTTTCAACTCAGAAAAATATTGAAAAATGAAGAATGGCGAACGTATATTTTGATTATTTTGACTTCTACCTTGTTTATTACAGGTGTAATAGCTAATGATTGGAATTTTGCTTCTATAGAAAAGAATTTCAGGTCTGCTTTATTCCATGTTGTGTCTATTATTACAACTACCGGTTTTACAATTGAAGATTTTACTTTGTGGTCCGCAAATGCTTGGGCTGTCGTCTTTGCAATGTCGTTTATATGTGGCTGTACCGGTTCTACTACCGGCGGAATTAAAGTGTATCGGCATATTATTATGTTCAAAAATTGTAAAATGGAACTTCAACGCCAAATTCACCCACAGGCTGTTATGCCTGTCAGATATAATAATGTGGCTGTCCCGCAAGGGAGCATGAACAACGTGATGGCGTTTTTTTATCTGTTCGTCTTTATCTATGGCGTAAGTTCTCTGCTGCTGATGCTCTTTGGTCTCGATTTTAAAACAGCTACCGGAACCGCTATCTGCTGCCTCGCTAATATAGGTTGCGGCATCGGCGACATCGCTTCGCCTTCAGGTGCAATGGGCAATACAATAGGTGTCATTAAATGGATACTCTCCTTTTTGATGGTCATTGGTCGTCTCGAACTCTTTACTGTTATGGTCATTTTTAATAAATCTTTTTGGAAAAGATAATTTATATGGAAGAAACATGGTTGATACTCGTAAATCCTAATTCAGGAAAACAAAAAGGAGCTAAAGAATGGAACAGCATCTCAGAATATTTGGTGCAAAAAGGTGTCTATTTTAAAGCTCTGTTTACCCGTCATAAAAAACATGCTATCCAATTGACAAAAACTTATGTAAAAAAAGGCTTCAGAAAATTTTTGGTGGTCGGCGGCGATGGTACTCTTAATGAGGTGATTAATGGCGTAATGTTGCAAAAGTTTTGCCCTTCCCAAGATATTACTGTAGGTATAATACCTGTCGGTACAGGCAACGACTGGTGTAAAACTTTCGCAATCGATAATGATTATAAAAAAGCTATTGATGTTATCGTGAAAGGTAAAACCTTTTTACAAGATGTAGGAGTGGTCTCTTATATGGAAGATAATGTGCCAACTAAAAGATATATAATCAACTCGGCAGGAATCGGCTTTGAGGCTCTCGTGGTTAAAGCAACTAATCAACAAAAAGAATCAGGTAAAAACAACTCTGTTATGTATTTACATAATGTGTTACGTTATGTCAGGTCTTTTAAAGGTCGAAATGCTACGGTAGATATTGACGGCGTGATAGCCAATTGTAACTTTTATATGTTTAGCATAGGTATATGCCGGTTTAAAGGGAACGGCATGAAACTCCTGCCTTATGCAATCCCTGATGATGGTAAGTTTGATGTTACAATGGTGAAAATAGCTCCGCTTTTTACCTTGCTTAGAAATATGCCGCGGATGATTAAGGGAAATTTTAAAAATGTAAAAATTGTATCTACCTGCCAATGTGAGAAAGTTACCGTGAACTCAGACGATAGTACTATGATAATGGAAGTAGACGGCGAATCCCTTGGCAATAATCCTTATGTCTTCGAAATTATTCCCGCTGCCGTTAATATGGTCATCAATTATCCGATTTGGGAAAAAGAATAATATTTTTTATGACACTTTTTCACTGTTGTAAAAAAAACATATACCTTTGCAGCCTATGAATCAAGAAGAGAAATTTAATAAACGCCGACTTAGGTCTTCTTATGCTAATGTGATTTTTAGTGTAAGCCTGATGCTTTATTTGTGCGGTCTACTCTTGCTTTTTGTCTTTAATACAAATTTTATTATCGATAATTTACGTGAAAATATAGGCATAACGGTTGTGCTTGATGACGATGTTGATGACGTTGATGTGAGATTTTTTTTGAAAAAATTGTATCTTAAACCTTTTACAAAGGAAATTACTTATACCTCTAAAGATGAAGCAGCTGCCGAGCTTGCACAAGATTTAGGCGAAAATTTTATCGAATTTATAGGATTTAATCCGCTGCCGTCCAGCTTCGAACTTAAAGTCTATTCCGATTATTCAAATAATGATAGCCTGAAAGTTATTTATGATGTGCTGAAAACTAATAAATGCGTAAGTTCTGTATCCGCTCAATACGATATGATAGATAATCTTAATAAAACTAAAGTCCGTTTGAGTATCATCTTGATTGCTTTGAACGTGCTACTCCTTTTTATCATTATTGTTGTTATTAATAATGCTATAAAATTGTCTATATATGCTAATCGTCAGCAAATAAAAACAATGCAGATGATAGGCGCAACCGCCGCTTTCATCAGACGTCCTTATTTGCTGAAAGGTCTTATTCAAGGTGTTATCGGTGCGACTATCTCAGCTATATTGCTGTCACTGACAATATGTGTCATAGTTATGTATTATCCCGATATTCAAATATTACTGTCACCAATACAGTTTGTCTTGGTGTTCGGCTTCGTTTATGTCTTTGGCGTGCTGATAGCTTTCTTGACAACATATCCTGCCGTCAATAAGTATCTTAATGTGAAAATGAAAATTCTATATTAAATGGTTTATTAATTAAAATATCGATTATAATGGGAAAAAATACACAAAAAAATTCTAAAATTGTTGATACTAAGAAAGATACTGTTTCTGAAAATCGCAAAAAAATGGTCTTTGAAAGAGAAAATTATATTTTGTTTTTCACAGGTCTTGCCATTATTGTTATCGGCTATCTGCTTATGATTGGCGGTGGCTCTGATGATCCTAATGTTTTTAATGAAAAAATGTTTGGTTTTCAGCGACTTACACTTTCTCCGATTGTTCTGATAATCGGCTTCGCTGTTGAAATATTTGCTATATTTTATAAATCAAAGAAAAAATAATCTGAATGTCTTGGTTTGAGGCGTTATTGTTGGGTTTGCTTCAAGGTTTGACGGAGTTTTTGCCTGTCAGCAGTTCCGGTCATCTTGAATTAGGAAAGGTGTTGTTCGGAGTTGAAGCCGAAAACAGCCTGATTTTTACAGTTGTAGTACATAGTGCTACAGTATTCAGTACTTTAGTCGTATTTAGAAAGGAAATAAGTTCTTTGTTCGTAAATTTTTTTAAATACGGAAAAAATGATGAAAAAACTTATGTACTTAAACTTCTCGTTTCTATGATACCTATTTTGATAGTCGGATTCTTATTTAAAGATGAAATCAAATCGTTGTTCGACGGGAATATCGTCTTTGTCGGCTGTATGCTGCTGCTGACAGCTCTGCTGCTGCTTGTCAGCTTTTTTAAGCCTAAAGGAACACGCTCCATCGGCTGGCTCGATGCTTTTATTATCGGTTGCGCTCAAGCCTGCGCCGCTTTACCCGGATTATCCCGCTCAGGCTCTACTATCGCTACCGGTATGCTGCTCGGAAATAAACCCGAAGAACTCGCAAAATTCTCTTTCCTTATGGTAATCATACCTGTCCTCGGCGAATTATTCTTAGATGTGGTGAGCGGCAAAATCGTAACTTCCGAAATAGGAGTTCTCCCCCTAATAATAGGTTTCGTATCTGCTTTTATATCAGGACTTTTAGCCTGTAAAATAATGATTAATCTCGTGAAAAAAGGAAAATTGTTCTGGTTCGCTATTTATTGCACAATCATTGGTGCTGTGGCTATCTTCGCAGGAATATTATAAAAATATCAATGAATAGACAATTTGATTTTGAAACAGGTGAAATCCTGCTCTTTGATAAGCCTTACAAATGGACTTCTTTCGATGTGGTTAACAAACTGCGCGTTTTTTTGAAGTATTATTGCCATAACCCGAAAATTAAAGTTGGACATGCCGGCACACTCGACCCGCTCGCTACCGGTCTCGTAATCGTC
>JALNXP010000198.1 GCA_023230285.1 Bacteroidales bacterium
GTCTGTACCGGAAAAATGACTAAAAAAATCGATGATATTCAGGCTTCTTATAAAGAATACGAAGGCGCTTTCGTTGTTGGCGCAACAAGACCCTCTTGCGATAAAGAAACAGAAATCGACAAAGTGTTCGACTATTCTAATCTTACAGAAGAAATGATAAAAAATGTTTCCCTGAATTTCGTGGGCGAACAACAACAATATCCACCACTGTATTCCGCCGTGAAAATCGATGGTGTACGTGCTTATGTTCATGCACGTTCCAAAAATAATGAGGTGGAAGCTAAAATTCACTCACGACTGATTGATATTAAACAGTTTACTATCGAAAAAATTGATTTGCCGATTATCAAATTTCGTGTTGTTTGCAGCAAAGGTACTTATATCCGCTCTCTGTCTCGCGATTTCGGTAAGGCTCTAGGCTGTGGTGCTTATCTTGATGAACTCAGACGTACCGCTGTTGGTGATTATCGTGTTGAAGATGCTTATGATATAGAGACATTTAGGGATTTTGTGATGAAAATTGATGAAGAAAAATGATGCCGTTTTATGTTTTTTTCACAAAAAAGCATAAAACACTTGACAAGCTATTTAATAGGTGTTATTTTTGCAAACTTATTTTTAAATGTAAAATAATTTCCAATGTGTTGTGATAGTGATTTATTGATTATTTTATTTTTCACAATGTTAACTATATATCTATTTTAGCATGAAATTATCGCAATTCAAATACCATCTTCCCGAAGAACTTATCGCAACAGAACCGCCGGCTTATAGAGATGAAGCCCGCCTTATGGTCTTAGACCGCCGTAAACAGACTATAGAACATAAGGTTTTTAAAGATGTTGTGAATTACTTTAATGAACATGACATTATGGTACTTAATGATTCCGGTGTTTTTCCCGCCCTCCTCGATGGCGAAAAAGAAAAAACCGGAGCCAAAATCAAGGTTCTGCTCCTTCGCGAACTTAATAAAGAAACCAGATTGTGGGACGTGATAGTCGACCCGGCTCGTAAAATACGTATAGGCAATAAATTGTATTTTGGAGATAATGACGAGTTGGTGGCTGAGGTTATTGATAATACAACGTCCAGAGGTAGAACAATAAGATTCTTATTCGAAATGCCTTATGACGAATTTAAAAGTATTATCTATAAATATGGGAAAACTCCAATCCCTGAACAATTACAAAAATTAAGAGAAGTAAAAGATGAAGACAGAGAATGGTATCAAACTATATATGCTGAGCATATAGGCTCTGTGGCTGCACCTTTTTCCGGCTTGCATTTTTCAAGAGAGCTTATGAAACGCCTCGAAATTGTCGGTGTCGAATTTGCAAAAGTTACACTGCATACAGGTCTCGGAAATTTTAGAAGTATAGATGTCGAAGACCTTACTAAGCATAAAACGGACTCCGAAGAAATGGAAATCAGCGAAGATGTGGTGAAAATGATAAATGCCGCTAAACGCGAAAAAAGAAATATTTGCGCCGTAGGTACTACTTCCATGAAAGTCTTGGAGTCCGCAACTACTCTCTCCGGTATGCTGAAACCTTATAAAGGCTGGACTAATAAGTTTATCTTCCCTCCTTATGATTTTACAGTGGCTAATAGTATGATTACAAATTTTCATACTCCTCTCTCTCCTATGCTGATGATGACCTGCGCCTTTGGTGGCTACGATTTTATCATGAAGGCTTATAAAGTCGCTGTCGAAGAAAAATATAAATTCTTCGCTTATGGAGATGCTATGCTTATATTGTAATGTTTAATAAATATACATTTTAATTTAAAAAAAAAAGAGTTTTTTGTTATGAGTGATTATAAAATTAAAGATATCGCCCTTTCCGACTGGGGAAGAAAAGTTATTGATACCGCTGAAAAAGAAATGTCAGGATTGATGTCGCTGAGAAAAAAGTATTCGGAAGCTAAACCTCTTAAGGGCGCAAGAATTACCGGCTCTCTCCACATGACTGTGGAAACTGCCGTTTTAATAGAAACTTTACATGCCCTCGGTGCTGATATAAGATGGGCAAGCTGTAACATATTTTCTACTCAAGACCAAGCTGCTGCCGCTATCGCAAACGACGGTATCCCTGTGTTCGCATGGAAAGGCGAAACTATCGAAGAATATTGGCAATGTACCCTCGAAGCTTTATCATTCCCTAATGGTCTCGGCCCTAATATTATCGTAGATGACGGCGGTGATGCAACATTACTTATACATCAAGGTTACAGACTTGAAGAAAATAACGGTAAAGCTGATGATACTAATCTTAATAAAGAAGAAACAGTTATTCTAAACCTCCTTAAAGATGTTTATAAAAAAGACCCGACAAAATGGCATAGAGCCGTCAAAGATTTAAAAGGTGTCTCCGAAGAAACTACTACAGGCGTTCATAGATTATATAGAATGAAAGCTGAAAATACTTTGCTGTTCCCTGCTATCAATGTTAATGACTCTGTTACAAAATCAAAATTCGATAACCTTTACGGCTGTAGAGAATCTCTCGCTGACGGTATAAAAAGAGCTACCGATGTTATGATTGCAGGAAAAGTCGTTGTCGTTCTCGGATATGGTGATGTCGGTAAAGGCTGCTCAAAATCTATGAAGTCTTACGGCGCAAGAGTTTTAATTACCGAAATCGACCCTATCTGCGCTATGCAGGCTGCTATGGAAGGCTTCGAAGTTACTACTATGGAAGAGGCCGTGAAAGAAGGTAATATCTTCGTCACTACTACCGGAAACAGAGATGTCATCACTATTGATAACATGAAAAATATGAGAGATGAAGCTATAGTCTGTAATATAGGGCATTTTGATAACGAAATTCAAGTATATGCTTTGGAACAATTCCCCGGCATTAAGAGAATCAATATAAAACCTCAAGTCGATAAATATGTATTTCCCGATGGTCACGCTATTTATTTGCTTGCAGAAGGCAGACTCGTAAACCTCGGCTGCGCAAGCGGACACCCATCTTTCGTAATGAGCAATTCTTTCACCAATCAAACACTTGCCCAAATTGACTTGTGGACTAATGAACATGAAATAGATGTTTATACGTTGCCGAAAATCCTTGATGAAGAAGTCGCAAGATTACACCTCGAACATCTTGGTGTTAAACTTACAAAATTAACTCCCGAACAAGCCGATTATATAGGCGTACCGGTTGAAGGTCCTTATAAAGCTGAATATTATAAATATTAATATGATGAACAAGTCGGGAAAAATTTTTCCCGACTTGTTTTACCTTATAGATATATATGAATAAAATTATTACACTGACACTTATCGCTATTGCTCTCACGTCTTGCACACAATACTCCGGAAATGTTCCGGAAGTAGGAGAGTTTTCTCAAACTTATGATTTATACCTGACATCAAATCAAGACCTTTGTACTATTTATGGGTCTATTATTGATACAACTATAGGATATAGAGGAGTGTTAGTGTTTAGAAATGCTTATGAAGGCTTGCCTGACGATTTTCTTGCCTTCGATATGGCTTGCTCTCATGACCCTTTTGAACATGGCGCTACCGTAACATGGGAACGCTGGGGCGTTATCGTGGAATGTCCCGTGTGCGGTACAAAATATTTGCTTATTAATTACGGCTGGCCTATAGAAAATTCAGGTCCATCTGTATATCCATTGAAACAATATAAAACCTTCTTTGACGGACGTTATGTAACTGTTAGTAACTGATAACCAATTAATTATTTTGTATATGGACGAAAATTTGATATATCTATTGCTTGCTATAGGCTGGGTTGTAATTTCTGCCGTAATAGGTAGCAAAAAGAAAAAGCAGGTTGCAACGGCTGCATCTGCTCCAAAACAAACTACAATCAATGATTCGGGTACTTTCACCACAAAAGAAACTTTTTTTGATAAAAAAGCAGCTTTACAGGCGAAAGAAAGAGAGAAATTCGTCAAAAAAACGCCCAAAAAAGAGGATTTTTTAGCCAAAAAAATGGCTCAAAAAGAAAATTTTGAAAAAAATTTTTATGATATAGAAAAAAAATGCGATGTTTATGATGCGGATAATCAAGATGTTACGTCTGCGGAAAAATTTAATTTGCGACAAGCAATAATTTTTTCTGAAATTTTAAATCCTCCGTACATAAATAATCGTAAAAATTAGTTAAATTTGCAGGCATTAGTGTCTGTTTTGCGGATTCTAAGGTGTTTAATGCGTAAAAACGTAGCAATCAGATTGTTACGCTTGTAATCGTATGATTATTTAAAATGTTAAATTATATGGTATGGTAAAAAAATTACTTATTTCATTTGGATTTTTACTCGCTATCAGTGTCGGTTTGTATGCACAAAGCGGTACTTTAAAAGGGTATGTTCTAGACAAAGAGTCTAAAGAACCTGTTCCATTTGCTAATGTTGTGATACAATCAGACGGTGTCCAAAAAGGCGGAGCATCTGCCGACATTGACGGATTGTACACCATCAAACCGATTGAACCGGGCGTTTATACCGTCATGGTTTCTGCTATCGGATTCCAAGCACGCCAAGTTAACAACGTGCGTGTTATCGCAGACCAAATTGTGTGGTTAGATTTAGACCTTAATTCTACTACTATCGGTTTGGAAGCTGTCGAAATTGTCGATTATGAAGTCCCTCTTATCAGTAAGGACAAAACACAGAGCGGTGGAACCGTTACTTCGGAAGAAATCGAAAAAATGCCGGAAAAATCAGTAGCTGCTGTCGCTTCTACTATCGGTGGCGTATTCTCCCGTGACGGTGAAGTCGGCAATATCCGTGGTCAACGTTCTTCCGGTACTGTCTATTATATAGACGGTATCAAAGTTACAGGGTCTACTTCTTTGCC
>JALNXP010000152.1 GCA_023230285.1 Bacteroidales bacterium
CATCTACCTGTAACAGTCATTGTGTCTCAACATGTAAAGGATGTTGCTCCGGCTCTTCATATAGTCCTCCGGGATCAGGTTGTACAAATAACGGATGCTATTTCTTCTGCTCAAACTCCTGTGATGCAAAATGTTATGGTTCATGTTATGTAGGGTGTACTAATGCTTCAAGTTAGTTAAAAAATTCTATATAATTCTATTATAAACATTATGAATAAATATAATTTATTAATTATCGCACTGTTTATCATCTTGTTAGCACACACAGCTTGCAAGCAAGAAGACGACAATGGTTTGCCTGTTGTCACCACTTCCGAAGTAAACAATATTTCAATAACGTCAGCTTCTTCCGGTGGAAATGTCATCTCTGATGGAAATGCTCTTGTTACAGGACGAGGCGTATGTTGGAGTACTTCACAAAACCCGACAATTGCCAATAATAGAACTAATGAAGGACAAGGTGTAGGCACTTTTTCAAGTAATATTGCCAACTTAACAGCCGGAACAACATATTATCTGCGGGCTTATGCAACCAATAAAAACGGTACCACTTACGGCGAACAACGAATATTTACCACAACAACAGTTAATATTTCTTTACCGGTCGTCTCTACTGATGAAGTATCAGATATTACTGACGCAACAGCTACTTGCGGCGGCAATGTGACTTCTGACGGCAACAGTGTCGTAACAGCAAAAGGCGTGTGTTGGAGTACTTCGCAAAATCCTGAAATTTCAGGAAATCACACTTCTGATGGTAGCGGAATAGGAAGTTTTACAAGTAATATTTCAGGACTAACAGCCAACACCACCTATTATGTTCGTGCGTATGCTACAAACAGTGCCGGTACCGCTTATGGGGAAGAAAAGACATTTACAACCACTTCTATCAATAGTTCATTACCGGTAGTTGCCACCAATGCTGTTTCTAATATTACCTCAAATTCAGCTACTTGTGGTGGTAATGTAACTTCTGACGGAAACAGTGCTGTTACCGCGAAAGGGGTTTGTTGGAGTACCTCACAAAACCCTACAATTGCAAATAGTAAAACTAATGACGGACAAGGTTTAGGACAATTTATAAGTTCTATTACAGGGCTGACAACAGGTACGACCTATTATGTGCGGGCGTATGCAACAAATAGTAATGGAACTGCTTATGGGGTACAAAGAACATTTACCACAAACGCACTTCCAGGGTGGAGACAAAGAGCAAACTTTGCAGGAGCCGCGCGCAGCTATGCTGTTGGTTTTTCTATTAACGACAGGGGATACATTGGTACTGGACACAAATATTATAATAGTAGTACTTATGAACATCCTTCCTGTGCAGATATGTGGGAATATAGTAAATCAACCAATTCGTGGGCACAAAAGGCTAATTTCACGGATACACGACACTACGCTATTTGCTTTGCAATTGGGAGCAAAGGTTATGTGGGACTCGGTATGCAATCTATGTCCGACAATATTTCAAATTCATACAAAAATGACCTTTGGGAATACAATCCTTCAACCAATTATTGGACACAGAAAGCCAATTTTTCCGGCATTACGCGAATCTATGCCGTAGGCTTTTCCATAGGAAGTAAAGGCTATGTCGGAACAGGATACAATTATGGAAATATGCTACGAGACTTTTGGGAATACAATCCATCCACAAATACTTGGACGCAAAAGAGCAATTTTGGAGGTTCTGCACGCGCTGTTGCCGTAGGTTTTTCGATAGGAGATAAAGGATATATTGGAACTGGAAATGATGGTTACAATCATTGTAATGATTTTTGGGAATACAATCCATCCACAAATACTTGGACGCAAAAGAGCAATTTTGGAGGTTCTGCACGTAGCGGTGCCGTAGGTTTTTCGATAGGAGACAAAGGATATATTGGAACTGGATATGATGGTTACAATCTTTGTAATGATTTTTGGGAATACAATCCATCCACAAATACTTGGACGCAAAAGAGTAATTTTGGAGGTCCTGCACGCAAAGGTGCCGTAGGTTTTTCTGTTGGAGACAATGGTTATATCGGAACAGGAGAGCTTAACGCTATGAATACTTTAAACGATTTTTGGGAATACACACCGGAATAACTTTGCTTTATGAAAAAAAACATCATAATCATAATATTACTTGTCATCATCATCGTTTTAGCTTTTTTTCTTTGGAAAGCTAAAACCAATAACATGGAAAAGGCAATACAGAACACAGAAATACAATTGCAAGACACTGTTTCTTCGTCTGTTGTCAATCCGTACCAAAATACTGATGTCACAACAAATATCATTTCTTCAGAAGATAATACTTTCGGATATGATATTCTGATAAACGGACAGATATTGGTACACCAGCCTTCTATACCCGGCTTACCCGGTAACAAAGGATTTGATACTGAACAACAAGCTCAACGTGTAGCAAATTTTGTTGCAACCAAAGTAAAGAACAACGAAATGCCGCCAACCGTAACAAATGAAGATTTAAACGAATTGCTAAACAATATAAATGATTAAAGTCCCGACGCACTCAATGTAGCTATAACCGAGTAAAAAGAATATGAAAGAAGAAGACAATAAAATTCAATCAAGAAGAGATTTCTTGATAAAAGCAGCTAAAACAGTCCTTCCTGCGATTGCAATAATAGGACTTGGCATCAATTTATCTTCTTGCTCAAAAGATGATAATAATAGCAATGGCAACGATAGCGGATGTAGTTCGTGCAGTAGTAGTTGTACAGGAAGTTCATCTGGTTCATCAAGTTCTTGTGATATTTGTTCACAAGCATGTAAAAAATCTTGTGGCTCAACTTGTGACTATTTTTGCTATAATAAATGTACTACAACTTGTGATGGTCTTTGTACCGCCAGTGATAGTTATCCTTTTGGAGCATGCACAGCTTGTAACGTAGGTTGTCAATCGTATTGCGTTGACGGCTGTAAATCAACATGTTATGATTCTTGTAGCGGAAAATGTTCAGGCACTTGTAAAGGTTCTGCCAGCTAAACAAATAATATATTATGACACAAATCAAAGAGAACTCCGGCTCGTGGCAGGAAGGAATGGCTAAATCCATTACTTTTATTGTTACCAAAGATTGTCAGTTGGCATGCAAATACTGCTATCTTGTAGGAAAAAACGAAAAAGAACGCATGCCCTTTGATATTGCAAAAAAAGCCATCGACTATGTCCTCTCTAACAGAGAGATGTTTAACGAAAGCTCTGTCATCTACGATTTTATCGGTGGCGAGCCATTTTTGGAAATTGAACTGATAGACAAAATTTGCGACTATCTTAAAGAACAAATGTTCATCTTAAATCACCCGTGGTTTAATTCATATCGCTTCAATTTTTCTACTAACGGATTGCTTTACAACGACCCGCAAGTCCAAAAATATCTACATAAAAATCGCACACATCTGAGCGTTGGCATCACTATTGACGGCACTAAACGCAAACATGATATGAACCGCGTTTATAAAGACGGTCACGGCTCTTATGATGATGTAGTTAAAAACATCCCATTGTGGCTCGAACAATTTCCGGGTAGCGGCACAAAAGTTACTGTCGGCAGTGCTGACCTGCCTTATATAGTGGAAAGTGTCATGCACCTTTACAGTCTTGGCATCAAAGACGTGAATATCAACGTGGTATTCGAAGACATCTGGAAATACGGCGATGACGTATTGTTGGAAGACCAACTACTTCAATTAGCTGATATTATTATTGATAAAGAATTATACAAAGACCACGCCTGCTCATTTTTCTCGGATTTTATAGGCAACCCGCAAGACCCTGTACTTGACAATCAAAATTGGTGCGGTGCAGGCAAAATGCTGTCGATAGATGCCGAAGGAAATTTTTATCCGTGTACACGATTTGCAAAATATTCACTTCGTAGCAAGCCACCAATTATTATTGGAAATATTCATGATGGTATTAACACTAATTTGCTTCGTCCGTTTTTGACTTTAGACCGCTGCACACAAAGTACACGCGAATGTATAGAGTGTGAAATCGCAAGCGGCTGCGCTTGGTGTCAAGGCGAAAACTATGATGCCGCCGACACGCCGACAATTTTCCAACGCGCCACAGCAATCTGCAAAATGCACAAAGCCCGTGTCCATGCTAACAACTATTATTGGAGCAGATTGTCACGAATTATGGAAAAAGAAGAACTAAATAAACTTAGAAAGGAGAGCCTGCGATGCAATATTTAATAATCATTTTAGATGAATCCGCCAACTCGTTTTGCTATTATCCTAATCCAAATAGAGAAGCCAAACTGATAAATCTTAGTCTTCTAAAAAAAGCCATATTTTACGCTCAAAAAAATGGACTAAGTATTAATTTTTTGCTCGGCAAGGCAAAACTTCCTAAAGAATATTTAAAAGAAATAGATAAAGTGAGCCATATTTTTATTATGTCCCAAAATCATATTTCTGATGATGTGTTCGATGTATTCGTCTCAGATTTAACACTTGACGACAATTTATCTGAAACTCATTCCAACAGCGATTCTAATATCATTTTACGAATCGACAAATCACAAATCGCTGAACTCTCATCAAAAGTAATAGCTTTAACAGGAAAATTTAAACGAATAAATATTACAATACAAAATATTGATTTATTTACTCAAAAAGATTTTGACATTTATGCTCAAGAACTCGAAAAACTTTCTGAAGTATTTGAAAATAAGATTAATATAATTGGCGATGAAGAATGTAATGTGTTATCAGACAGAATCGTTTTAGAAAAAATGAATAATTGTGATGCCGGCGTAAAACATATCACATTGGCACCAAATGGCAAATTCTATATATGCCCTGCTTTCTATTATGAAGATGATAATAATTCTGTCGGTGATTTGCAAAACGGCATTAATGTTAAAAATCAACAACTATATCATCTAAGCTATGCTCCGATTTGTCGCGTATGCGATGCTTATCAGTGTAAACGTTGCGTATGGCTCAACCGTAAAACGACTTTAGAAGTTAACACACCTTCACACGAGCAATGTGTAGTGTCGCATTTAGAACGTAATACGAGTAAAAAGATGTTAATTAAAATACAAAAAAGAGGATTGCAAGTTCAGGCAAATGAAATTCCTGACATAGACTATTTAGACCCCTTTGATAAAGTAAATAGATGGAAATAAATATAAATCCGAAGAGCTTAATGGAATATAACAAAGCAAAATCGACATGAAAACTTTAGTAGGAAAGGTAACATCGGAAGAAAAGAATGAAATTCAAACCCTTTTTGAGCGCAAAAACGGCTTAATAGAATTAGCTAAGATTATTCCTCCTGACAATGAAGCTATGTATGAAAAATTAGTTAAAGATATGGGCAAAACAAGTACTGAATTTCAAAAATGGTGGAATACAATGGCTGCAAAATACCAATGGAAAGGCATCGAAAATGGCAACTGGGAAATTGATTTTAATGACGGCAGCATCTTTTTGGTAAGTAAGTAAATTTTCACAACATATTAATCATTTCGTTTTGAGACACTAAAATGGACATCTCTACCAATGCAATAACCGGCATTTAGTTTTTTGAGATACAGCACGCCGAGATGCTACATTCGCATTAATCAATGATGTCACAGCAATCACAAGGGCGTATGCAATACGCCCTAACAGTCCTTTCTAAATTCTAAATTTCCAACAAATCCATAATCTCAAACACCCTTTTTCCTTAGCAATTTCCCGTATACACATAATTCAAATATCTGCCTGCAATATCGGCAAGGCGATAAACCGTCTTCACCGGTGTTGGCAGAACATCAGCCATTTTATAACAAGGGAAAAAGCGACTGATGTGATACGGAATATTTTTATCTATAGAAGCAAGCCATTGAGCTATAGCCGAAATTTCTTCTTCGCTGTCGTTTTTCTCCGGAACAACCAAAGTCGTTACCTCCACATGACATGATTGCGCCGCGATGCGGATGGTATTTTTCACAGCTTCCAAATCGCCGCCGACCATATTGTAGAAATCTTGCGTAAAGCCCTTTAAATCAACATTCATCGCATCAATATATGGAAGAAGATTGCACAAAGGAGCTTCACAAATCATGCCATTGGTGACAAGGACGTTTTTCAAAGACTTTTGATGAGCAAGACACGCACAGTCTAAAACATATTCATAACTTATCAGCGGCTCGTTATACGTATAGGCAATGCCAATATTATCCTGTGCGACAAGCTGTTCCGCTCTCGCAACAAGTTCTTCAGGTAAAACTTCTATAACAGGAGACGAAGTTGTC
>JALNXP010000153.1 GCA_023230285.1 Bacteroidales bacterium
TCTAATGCCACTTTTGATTTAAAAGAGGAGCTAAACTTTTTTCTTGAACTTCTTTCCATAAGACAACTTTTAATTATTTATACGTTAAATTTTTAATTTTGTTGTCCTAAAAAAGGGGACCATTATAGTTGTCTTTAATATCGAAATGAGATAATTTGAGATTTATTTCCGTATTTATAGGGTTAGGTACTATTACGGCGCTTTTAGTGCTGAATAAGGCTTGAAAAACACATGACAGCCAATTAACTAAATCCTCTCTCTTTATAATACAAAGATTTATTCTTGAAAATGGCGATATTTTATCGACATCCAAACCGATAAATTTTCGCAGCGACTTTTTTTGATATATATTGTAATATATGGTATAATCAGTGTAGTTGATAATGCTTACCGTGAGTTCGTCTTTTGTTAAAACAAGTTGGCTTTTAGGTATAAAAGCTAGTATTAAACCTTTATCTAATTTATCGCCGTCAGGATTGTCAATTAATTTAATCTCTCCGATAAAATCTTTGTCTCTTTCTTTTTCTTTGCTTTCTTTGCTTTGAAATTGTAAGTCTCTATTTAGTTCATACTCTTCAACTTGAGGCTTCCTGTCGGGTTTTGGTACGTTGAAATCTTCGTCGAAGTATCTTTCCAAACTCGATTTGGGGTCAATCAGTATTAATTCGTTTTCTAATACAGGATACTCAAATTCGCCTTCAACCATAACTTTAACCATAGAGTTGGCAAGGACTTTAGTAACATAGCCGCCACCAACACGATTTAAAAATTTAACTTTATCTCCTGTTTTAAATTTCATAATATTATTTATGTGATTTTTCAGCAATATACAAAACAATGTAGCTTTTTATATTCTATTTATAGCTGTATTCTAAAGACATATTTGAAACAAAGCCGGAATAAAAATTCCGGCTTTGTACAACATTGTGCGGATGAAGGGACTCGAACCCACACTCCTCTCAGAACTAGATCCTAAGTCTAGCGCGTCTACCAATTTCGCCACATCCGCTGAAAATTTGCAGCGGCAAAGATACACGATTTTTTTCATTTTAACATATATAATTAAAATTTTAGACGAAAAAATTTCCTTGGGCATTTTACATTCATAATTATTGAAAAATAAAACTATCTTTGCAATTTATATCCGAAATGAAAAAAAAGTTTATACTTAATCTTATACTACTTGTTTTTCTTAACCTTCTGATTAAGCCGTTCTATATCTTTTTTATAGATAGAACAGTGCAAAATGTAGTTGGAACTCAAGAGTATGGCATCTATTTCATGATATACAACTTTACCTTTGTCATAAATATATTTCTTGACATGGGAATTGTGAATTTTAATAACCGGCAAATAGCCCAAAATTCTCAAAAATTAAAAAGTTACTTTCCTTCTATAGTTTCGCTCCGACTCTTATTAGGTGTCGTTTATGCAGTAATTGCATTTGCCGGAGCCGCAATAATGGGATATTCGCCACGTCAGATGTATCTGCTTGGCATACTTGCCTTTAACCAATTTTTGCTGTCTTTTATTTTGTATCTGCGCTCTAATATATCCGGCTTGCTGATGTTCACAGTAGACAGCTTGGTTTCGGTACTCGACCGTGTGCTGCTGATAATCTTTTGCCTGATTTTGTTGTATTCCAAACATTTTGCGGGCAATTTTAAAATAGAATGGTTTATATATTCTCAAACAGCCGCTTATGCTTTAACTGCTTTGGCAGCATTTTGTATTGTGGCTCGTAAGTCGGGATTTAAAACACTAAAATGGGATGGAGCTTTCTTTGTTAATATCTTGAAACAAAGTTTTCCTTACGCGCTACTTACTTTACTTATGGCATGTTATAATCGCATAGATTTAGTTATGCTGAAACAGCTGATACCCGGCACTGATGGCGAAATACAAGCCGGCATTTATGCTCACGCATATCGATTGCTCGAAGCATTGAACAATTTCTCTTACCTCTTCGCTGTACTGCTGCTGCCACTGTTCTCTAAGATGATAGCATCTAAAGAAAATGTTAAAGGTATTGTCAGTGTGGCTTTTAATCTGTTGACTGTATTTTCTTTCGCTTTTGCCTCCATTTGTTTGTTTTATAGTTATGATTTCATGAACGTTCTTTATGATGATGAAGTCTTAAGATCGGCTAAAGTTTGTCAATTGTTGATGTTTTGTTTACCCGGCATGTCTTTCGGATATGTCTTCGGCACTTTGCTTACAGCCAATGGCAGCCTTAAACAACTGAATATTCTCGCAACAATAGGTGTCGTCCTCAACGTCTCACTTAATCTTGTCCTTATACCGAAATTTGGCGTAATCGGTGCAGCTTGTACCGGAATCGTAACACAATCATCAGTGGCTTTGATGCAACTCTTTTGTGTGAAAAAAATATTCAAGTATGATGTCAATAAAACTTTTATTCTGAAATTTATTAGATTTGTTACTTACATATTCTTTTTGTTCTTTATCGGCTTTTTGATAACTAAAATAAATATACAGTGGTACTATGGCTGCTTATTACATTTAATCACTTGCTGTGTCTTGGCAGTGGCTTTTAAAATGTTTAATATCAGAGAATTATTCGAGATGGTCGGTTTTAAACGTAAAAGATGATTTTTATTTTTGTGAAAATCATTGCGTGTCGAAAAATTTTTATACTTTTACAAAATTTTTCGAGAATAATAAATTGTTGTTTTGATTGATGAAAATAAACGAGAAAGATAATTTTAATTCATTGTATCTGTTGGCTTTAATGCATAAGCACTATCGCTTTATAATAGGTGCTTTGATAGTAGCTTTTCTCGTTTCTATAGTGTTCTCGTCACCTCTTTTTATAACTCCTAAGTATAAATCTACTGTCATTTTGTTCCCATCTTCAAGTAATTCCATTTCTAAAGCGTTACTTACCGACCAAGTGGACTTGAAACAGGATATTTTGCAATACGGAGAAGATGACCAGATAGACCAAATGCTTCAAGTGTTGGCATCTAATCGTATTCGTGACAGAATTATTCAAAAATATAATTTGTTGGAACATTATGACTTGCGGAAGTCAACATATAAATATACCAAGCTGTATAATGAATATGAAAAAAATATCAAATTCAGAAGAACCGAGTTTATGGCGGTTTCTATTTCTGTATTGGATACAGACCCGCAACTTGCCGCCGATATTGCTAATGAAATAGCCGCTTTGTACGATTCAACATGCGTGCAAATGCAAAAAGATAGAGCAATGCAGGCGTTTAAAATCGTGGAAGGTACATATCTCGGACTTGTCAACGAAATTAAGGTGATGGAGGATTCTCTCGCTATACTTCGTCAACTCGGTGTTAATGACTATGAAACTCAGTCGGAAATGATAAATCAACAACTTGCTATCCAAGTTGCCAATAATAATCAACAAGGTGTCAGAGAATTACAGAAACAAATTGACATCCTTGCCAAATATGGAACACCTTATGTCTCTATCCGTGACCAACTCGACTATGATAAACAGCAACTCAGCCTTATTAAAGTAAAATATGAAGAGGCTAAGATAGATGCAGAACAAGAGTTGTCACAAAAATTCGTAATATCAGAGGCTTATAAAGCAGAAAGAAAATCTTATCCTATACGCTGGCTGATAGTGGTAATATCAGTAATAGCTACCGCTATAATGGCTGTGCTGCTTGTGGTAATCTTAGATGGCGTTATTCCTTCTTATGATAAATTTTTAACACACTTTGCCGGAAAGAAAAAAAATAATGACAAAGGAAATCAACATGTTGATAATCAACCAAATAATATATTAGAGCAACAACATATTCAATCAACCGCAAATTTACAAGCCAAACAACAGCCTGTAAATATTAACTCGACTGAAACAGCTGATAATGTGGATAAACCTCATATACCGGCAAAAGAAACTTATTTTGATAACATTAATAATGAAAATGATATGGACAATTTTTTCGCAGCAGCTAAACTTTGGAATGTAATATGGAAACGTAAAATCCATCTTATAATTTTTACTGTAATTGGTGTAATTGTCGGCGTAGTATTCTCTTCACCATTTTTTATAACGCCTAAGTTTAAATCGACAGCTATAGTGTATCCATCTAACATTGGAGAATATTCCGAAGAAAGTCCAACAGAGCAGTTAATGCAATGGCTTGGCTCACAGGATATTAAAAACAAAATCATTGAACACTATAACCTGTACGAACATTATGGCATCTCTTTAAATGACCCCAAACATTTTGCTATAATGATGTATGAGTATGGTAAGAATGTTAAAATAGAACAAACTGAATACGAGGCAGTTGCCATAAATGTTATCGATAAAGACCCACAGACAGCTTGCAATATGGTTAATTCCATTATAGCTTATACTAACGAACTTATTATGACCGTTCAACATGATAAATTTGCTGAAGTTGTTGATGTTTATGAAAAAACTTTGGCAAGCAGGTCAGGTGCTATAGATTCTGTAATCAGTAAAATGGAAACATTAGGCATGGACGAAAAAGATTTTGCTGCACTATACTCGTCTTTTAATATGTCGAATAATAATGGAAGCCGACAACCAAATATCGCAGGAGTTAAACCTGAATATGTTGCCAATGTATTGAAATTATGGGCAATGGGCAGTTCTATGGAGTCGTCTTATAATGATTATTATAAAGCTATTGCCGACTTTTCACGTGATTATACCTGTACAAGCGTGGTATCTCAACCTATGCCCGCAGATAAAAAATGTTTCCCTGTGCGTTGGATTATTGTCGTATTGTCAGCTATGGCTATGTTCTTTATCTCATACGTGGTGTTTTTAGTTATGGAAAATTCACATAAAATAGTAAAAAAGTAGTCTAAAAATTCAAATAAGTTGACAGACAAAAAAAAAATAATAGGTGTATATGCGTTCTGCGCAACATTTATACTTTTTATAATTTATTGCATTATAAAAAATATATTTTGGGTGCCGATTATTGTGCCTGTATTTATAGGTGTCTTTTGCCTGTATTTTTTTGCACTTGACAAAGTCTTACTTCTAATTGCTTTTTTAACACCGCTGTCTGTTAATTTAGATAGTACCCAATTGGGCATTGCTGTCAGCATGCCGTCTGAGCCTATGCTGTTGGCTTTTATGCTAATGGTGATATTAAAAGCAATTTATGACGGAAAGATTAATAGGCAAGTATTCAGACATCCTGTTACAATACTTATTCTAATCAGCTTTGTCTGGTATTTTATAACTTGTATCACAAGCGAAATACCGCTTGTTTCTTTTAAACACTTTCTTGCTCGGCTTTGGTTTGTTATTCCTTGCTATTTTGTCGGCATAACAGCGTTTAAAAATCAGAAAAATATTAATAAATATAATTGGGCTTATTATCTTTCTTTTGCCGCCGTTATCGTATATACTCTTATTAACCATTCGCTACATGGCTTTTCAAGAACTTCAGGACTTTATGTAATGCAGCCGTTCTTCCCTGAACACACATGTTATGGCGCAATGCTCGTTTTTGCCCTGCCGTTTTTGTGCTTTTATGCTTTTGATAAGTGTTACCCTGTGAAAAAACGAATATTGGCAATGGGTGTCTTGGCTATATATCTTGTCGGCTCTTATTTTTCTTATACAAGAGCGGCGTGGGTTAGTGCTGTCATTGCTTTCGGATTGTATATATTGTTCCTGCTTAAAATAAAATTTAAACACATTATATTTGTAGGCGTAATTCTTGCCGGATTATTCTTCGCTTTCCAAGACCAGATTATTATGCGTCTCGAAAGAAATAGCCAAGATTCTAGCCAAAATTTTGTTGAACATATTAAATCAATAACAAATATATCGTCAGATGCGTCTAATCTCGAAAGAATTAATCGTTGGCAGTCAGCTCTGAGAATGTATAGAGAACGTCCTGTCTTTGGATGGGGTCCTGGTACTTACCAATTTTTATATGCACCTTTCCAACGTTCACGCGAAAAAACTATTATCAGCACTAACGCAGGTGATAATGGTAACGCTCATAGCGAATATCTCGGACCTCTTTCAGAACAAGGTCTGCCCGGCTTGATAATTAATGTGCTACTGTATATAACTATTATAGCCACAGCTAATAAAGTGTATTGGAAATCTAAAAATCGTTTTGATAGATTGACGGCGGCTTATTGTATGCTCGCCTTGATAACTTATTTTATACACGGATTTTTAAATAACTTCCTTGATATAGATAAAGCGGCTGTGATGTTCTGGTTCTATGTCGCTATTATCGTTTCTTTAGATATAAAA
>JALNXP010000154.1 GCA_023230285.1 Bacteroidales bacterium
TGCGACAGTTCAGACTACCGTGTTAGAGAAGCAATATCCCATTATATATCAAATAACAGCCCAATAAATGCTGAAGTTGATGGCAGAATTAGCATTAAATAAAAATATACAAACACTTAAGATATGAAAAGAGCATTTACATTTGGTATATTAACAATAGTTATCATAATATTTACAAGTTTCCGTTTGTTCGACATTCCGGAGAACAAAAGTTTGGTAATTTTACATACAAACGACATTCACAGTCAATTGGAGTCATTTTCGCAAAATGAAGCGAAGTCGAAAGCAGGAAAAGGCGGAATAGTAAGGATAGGCAATTTTATCAAGGCAGTGAGAGACAGTGAAGACAATGTATTAGTGTTGGATGCCGGTGATTTTTGTCAAGGTACACCTTATTACAATCTATATCATGGAGATGCAGAGATAGACGCAATGAATGCCATCGGCTATGATGTTGCTACTTTTGGAAATCATGAATTTGACATGGGGTTGGATAATCTTAAAAGGTTGGTTAAACGAGCCGACTTCCCGTTTGTCAATGCCAATTACGATTTTAGCGGCACGGTACTCGAAGGTTTGGTCAAGCCTTATATTATCATCCAAAAGCAAGGTTTACGCATAGGCATCTTGGGTATAGGCACCAATCTTCGCAACAACACCTTGACAGAGAACATACAAGGCATAAAATTTAAAGATACTTTTGCTTCTGCCAATGAAGTTGCCGACATCTTACGCAATCAGGAAAAATGCGACTTGGTTATATGCTTGTCTCACATAGGATTTACAGGCAAACATGGCGAAATCAACGACAGCAATTTAGCAAAACAAAGTACTGATATAGACATCATTGTAGGAGGACATTCGCATACATATTTAGAAACGCCACAGGTTGTAAAAAACAAAAACAAACAAGATGTATACATTGTCCAAACAGGTAGTAGTTCGCTGAATGTAGGCAGATTAAACGTTGAATTCGAAAAAATTCGATAATTTGTTTTGATGAAGATTTTTAAATTAGAATGTATTGATTCCACAAACGCTGAAGCAAAAAGGTTGTTGCAAGACAACATTGAGCTTCCATTTGTTGTAATTGCTAACGAGCAGACTGCCGGCAAAGGACAGGGCGACCACAGCTGGAATGCCGCAAAAGGTTTAAATATTACATGCAGCTTTGCTTTGGAAGTCGACATTCCATCTGAATATCAGTATTTAATTACAGTCGCCACATCTTTATCGATAGTATCACTACTAAAAAACTTTATTGCTGAAGACAGAATAAAAATCAAATGGCCCAACGACATTTATATTGACGACAACAAGATATGCGGAATTTTAATTACCAATAAAGTTTTTTGTGACAACATAGCATCAACAATTATTGGTATTGGACTGAATATCAATCAGATAAAATTTCCGATTAATATACCGAATCCCACTTCATTAAAAATTATCACAAATAAAGATTGTGATATAGATGTCATTTTCAAAGACTTATGCGACAACATAATTCAGCATTTTGAAAAGATAATTTATGATAAAGAAAATTTGACTGAAGAATATACCAAGCATTTATACAAATTAGGGAAATATTACGAATACAGTATAAACGGGCAGCTTCACAAAGGTATAGTAAAGGGTATCAACGAGATAGGTGAATTAGTGATTTTGTAAATGCGTTGACGTAGAATTGGATGTCATGAAAAAATCATCGATATCTTGTTTCATTCTATTCATACAATAATAATCGTCGAACCAGATTCTGTCAATCACGACATGTTTAAAAGGTATTGTTTTAGCATGAATTTGCTTAATTTTCTTATTATTACGTTTAATTTGTTTTTTCTTTCTATACAGCAACTGTTCGCAGCATTTTTCTCCTATTTTGGTAACGAAGCTGAGCAAGTGATGACCTCTGATAAATAGATATACATTATCGGGGCAGACGCCGAGTTGTGCATAATGTTCTTTAAGTTTATCAATATCGACATCGGGATAAGTTTTTGTGAGATGTTCCAATTTATTGTCCACACGCTGTTTAATTCTTTCGAGTATAACTTCGCCGTTATTTTGTAATTGCCACAAAGGAATTTTACCTTTAATTGTAATAATATTATTAAAGGGTATAACAGACAGTTCTGTACTATTATTATTTACGAAGAATCTATGCCAGATAAATATGTCGTAGATAATACGGGAATAATCTGTAAAGAAGGAGACAAAGTCGAAGATGTCGTTTCTTATTCCGGCAGATTTAGAGCATGCCATATTAAGTTTTGGAGCGTAGCAATAATGATTTTCTATTGAGTAGGTATAAGTTTGAAGGATAAAATGTTTTATATCGATGTCGGGTTCGCCACTAAGGTATCTTTCATCGCTGTCTATACAGATAAAGAATTTGTCGGACAAATAGTTTCTATAGCTAAGGCAGTGCATAGAGCCGCTGGCATTTGAGCCGGAGTAAGTTTTAGAATAGGCTATAAAATTAAACTTCCCTTTGGGATAAAATTTTCCAAGTACGGATCTCCAAAAAGGAATGTCGTCAATACCTTCGACATGAACAGAGGCAGTCATACCGCTCATCATTGCGGTACCTGCAAAATTCATGGCAGCATATTTGAAAAAATCTTCTTTTGATGAAGTGCTGTCCATTATTAAAATTCGGTTATATAGTCTTCAATAAATTGCAATTTATCGCCCCAGCCATTAGCGAAAATATTGGGTGAGTGAGTAACTATAAACAGCTGACAATTAGGATTTAGGCTTCTTATAATATCTATAAGATGCGCTTGCCATTCCACATGTAGAGACAATTCCGGTTCATCCAAGAAAAAGATGTAAGGATTTCTTCTTGACAGTAGTACTTTATACAAAAATATCAGCATTTGTTTTTCTCCGGAAGACAGTTTATCGAAGTTCAGCACTTCTTGTTTTCTGTCGCGAAATCTCATAGATAGGTCGTCATCAAATTCGACTGTTTTTTGTGTTTTACTGAATAATTTATCAACTATTGCGGTAAAATCTTTAAGGTCTTCGGACAGATGAGAAGCATCAGCTTTTTTAAGCATTTTAAGTTTATTAGTAACGTAAGCGTAAGAATTTTCTTCTCTGTTAAGTATATCTACGGAGAAAGACATACCTTCATTGGCTTCATTTGTTGAAACCATGGTACCGTCAGAAAAAGATATAGACATTTTATCGAAGGGGAAGTCAGGATTTTTGGTGGTCGGATTATTCAAAAAAGAGTACATTGCATTCAGGATAGTGCTCTTACCGGAGCCATTGATGCCGACAATAACATTAACATCCGGATTTACTTTATTCCAGAAAAAGTTGATACGTCCCCAGAGGTTTTCAACTTTTACGGTTGTGATAAATTTTTCCATTGTTTATAATTTTACTAGAACGGTTTTCATAGCTCTAACACGCTGATTAACTTTAACTTGAATATTAGCATCTGTTGGCAGGAACACATCTACGCGGGAGCCGAATTTTATAATGCCGAGTTCATCACCTTGGATTAATTTTTCGCCCACTGTTTTTTGGTTTACTACTCTTCTTGCCATGATGCCGGCTATTTGTGTCACCATAATTTCTTTACCGTCATCGATTTTGATGACAGTTTGGCATTTTTCGTTAAGGTTTGAGCTTTTAGGATTATAGGCGGGATAATTTTCGCCGTCTGTATGATTTTTCCACATCACGGTTCCGGATACCGGCACCCAATTAATATGCACATTAAAGATTGACATAAAGATAGACACTTGCAGCATTGGTTTTTCAAAATAATCTTTTTCAATAACTTTTTCGACAGCAACGATTTTACCATCAGCGGGAATAAAAATAGCGCAATCATCTTTAACGAACTCTCTACTAGGGTGTCTGTAGAAAAAGCTGAGACAAATAATGACAAACATTATTATACAAAGGCAGATAATTTCCGGCTTATTAGGTACACCTATCAGCAAGAATAGGATTAATAATATCAGCAAAACTGTTGCGACACATAACCCATAAAAAATAATACGTTTACCTTCTTTATGTATTTTCATATCAAAACAATTTAAAGCATTACAAATAATAATAAAGCAGTAGTAGGACGACAAATGGCAGAGCAAAGATAAAAGAATCGAATCTGTCGAAGGCGCCGCCATGTCCGGGTATCAATTTTCCGGAGTCTTTAGTATTGGCTTTACGTTTCAGTTTAGATTCAATCAGGTCGCCGCACACGCCGAAGCAATATGTAATACAGGCGAAGACCAACCAGAACACGACATTTTGTACTCTTGCCACATACCATACAACAGCTGCGGCTATCAAAACAGCTGCGAAACCTCCTATAAAGCCTTCCCATGTTTTAGCGGGAGAAATTTTAGGGACCATTTTGTGTTTGCCAAACAGCCGACCGCTTAAATATGCAAACGTGTCGCCTATCCATATAAATATCAGAAATACAAGCGGAAAGAAAAACTCATTTTGTTGTACAATAAGTGAAAAATTAAATAAAGACAGGAAGAGTATAAAAGGCACGCATACATAAAAAAACAAAGCAATCTTTACAAAGAAAGAAGGATAGTTTGATTTACCTATACTAAGCACTGACAGAGCTGATATCAGAAACAATATTATCAGAGCGCCCCATTGATGAACTGTAAATTGTTTTGTTCCAAAAGTTGCAGCGAAGCAAAACAAAATTCCAAGCAAGACATAAATTACGGTGCTTAATTTATTTTTAAAGTGAAAAATATTTCCCACTTCATAAAGGATAGCCGCCATAAAAAACACGAATACGACAAAAGCATAATCCTTTCCAAGGAACAACGCAGCAAGTACAACAGCCGCGAAGACTACAGCCGAAGCTGTTCTTATAAGAAACTCTCGCACAACTAAAAATTAATTACATACCTGCATTATTTACCACCTGCATAGCGGCATCATAATTTTTTTCATCCACATACAACTCATAATTTCCAAAATTATACATAGAGTCATGTTTGTTAATGACGTAAGCCGGTATGTCTTGTTCTTTCAACAATCCTACCATAATATCAATTTGATATTCAAGGTTCGAAGTGTAAATCATTTTCTTTTCCATAATTATATAATTTTGCCATTAACCAAGAACAACAACAACGATTTAGGACCTTGTCCGCCGGCAATAAACTTTTTTTCCACATTGTCGGTTTTAGAGAGACCTGTTATCATAATCATTGAATTTGGCAATGAATTTGAATACTTCTGTTTCACCCACATCAGGGCGGTTTTAATATCCGGAACCACTTGGTCTATTTGAGCAATTACCACATGCTGATTAGACAAAGAGGCTATCTTAACATCATTTTTATCAAGTTTGGAAGACACTAAAATGCTTCCATATCTAGCAATCAGACACTCGCAGAAAGTGATACCTACATTTATAGAAGAAAAATCGGTTATATTTTCATCAAAAGGCAATTCAGCGGCGGTAAGAATTTCTTTAATAGCTTTACTACAACAAGTTATAGAGTTCCATTTTTGTTCTTCAGCCGTTTCAGATAATTTCAACAACAAATCATATTTATCTTCACATAAAACGAATTTTCCACCATTAGATATAAAATTTTGAACAAAGTCGACTTCAATTTCATCACTTAAAGGGGTAAAACAATCCTCATCAACATCTTGTTTTGATTCTGCAATTATTTTATCTTTATTGATAAGTGCATGCCGAATAGCGTTCATCACTTTTTCTTTTATGATACTTTCATCCATAAACTGTCGAATTAATTATTATTTCTTTTCATTAAAATCTGAAGACAAAGGGATTTCCACATGACCGCCTTTTCTTTCTCCGAAGATTTCTTTAAGGTCGTCGCTGAAGACGACTTCGCGGGAGAGGAGGAGGTTTCCGAGTTTAATGATATTGTCTTTATTTTCGTTAATCACATCTTTGGCTCTATTATAGGCTTTAGATATCAATTTATTTACTTCGCTGTCGATTTTTTCGGCTGTTTTTTCGCTATAAGGGCGATTGAATGCGTATTCTGATTGTCCTGTAGAGTCGTAGTAGCTGATATTTCCGACATTTTCGTCTAATCCGTAATACATAACCATAGCGTAAGTCATTTTAGTTGCGCGTTCAAGGTCGTTAAGTGCGCCGGTAGATATTGAGCCTATATTCACTTCTTCTGAAGCTCTGCCGGCTAACAAAGTAGTAAGTTCGTCGAACATTTGAGCGTAAG
>JALNXP010000300.1 GCA_023230285.1 Bacteroidales bacterium
ATGAGATATCCAAAATAAAGACTGTATATGTAGTGCGCAAAGGTGTCGAGATAGCACAAACTGTTGTTGGTTTGAGCGGCGTAGCTTATCTGCTACTTACCGGAGTTAACAGTTTATTAGGCAACGATGTTGACAAGCACAATGTAGGCTATGGTGTTGCCGGTGGAGCCATAGGAGTTTCGGCAGCCACAATACCATTAAACAAACGAAGATACAAGCTAAATAAGCCCGATAAATACAGTATACTCGTCTTGGATTACGATTTCTAAGACATAATAGACATCATCATTTTTTACGACCGCCGTAAATATACTCCTCGCCCGGACGGGCAAGTTTCATCCTTTCTCTATCTTTTTCAGGAATAGAATAATACAAATCATCGACAATAACTTCATCGAAGCCGGCTTTTGCAATATAATCGGGATAATCTCTACCAAACTGACGAACATGGTCATACTGCCCGAACAGTCTTTCGCGCTCTTTAGGGTCTGTTACAGAAGGGTCTTCAAATGTATCAATATCAGGATTAATCGGAACTAACATTATAGCCCACCCGTCAGGTTTTAAAATTCTGTATATCTCTTTCATCGCTATATTAGCATCGGTTACATGTTCCAAAACATGATTACAAATAACCACATCATAGCTGTTGTCGGGCAAATCTATCTTAGTAACATCAAGTTGGATGTCGGCAATAGGAGAATCCAAGTCAGCAGTAGTATATTTAAGGTTTTTACATTTTCTAAAACGTTTCAGAAATGGCTGTTCGGGTGCAAAATGCAGAACAGTAAGATTATCTGTAAAAAAATTTGTTTTTTCTTTCAGATATAGATACAGCAAACGGTGACGTTCCAGAGACAAACAGCCGGGACAAAGCCGGTTATCTTTAGCAGTGCCATAGCCATAAGGCAAGAATTTACGAAAGTGTCTTTTGCAAACAGGACATTCAACTTTATTTCCCCAGAAAACAGGACGTATCATAAAACCGAATGTGTAACTCAGTTTTATCAACGTTTGCCTTGAGAACTTTGAAGTAGCAAACGAAATTATTTTATTAAACATAATAAGATTTTCAATTAAACAACAATTATTCACACGCCGGTTCTACTCCCATATTATAGAACATGAAAGCCCATTCGTCAACGATTTCGTCTATTATTTTAGTGGTAGGTTTACCTGCACCGTGACCGGCTTGAGTTTCTATACGTATCAAAGTAGGATGGTTTCCCTGATACTTTTCCTGCAAGGTAGCAGCATATTTAAAAGAGTGAGCCGGAACAACTCTGTCGTCATGGTCGCCGGTAGTAACCAACACAGCCGGATATTCCACATCAGACTTAATAGTATGTAAAGGAGAGTAAGCATAAAGATATTCAAACATTTCTTTGCTATCTTCACTTGTGCCATAGTCGGAAGCCCAATATCTGCCGATAGTAAATTTGTGATAGCGAAGCATATCCATGACACCGACAGCAGGGAGAGCCACTGCAAATAAATCCGGACGTTGATTTACGACAGCACCTACAAGTAACCCGCCGTTAGAACCACCCTGCAACGCAAGATGTTGCGGAGAGGTATATTTATTGTCAATAAGATATTCTGCAGCTGCAATGCAATCATCAAAAACGTTCTGTTTATGCATTATAATGCCTGCCTTATGCCATTCTTCGCCATATTCACCGCCACCTCTAAGATTTACCACAGCTAAAACACCGCCATTCTCCAGCAAAGGCAAACGTGAAATTGAAAATCCCGGAGTTATGCTGATGTTAAATCCACCGTAACCATACAACAAAGTCGGATTGTTACCATCAAGTTCAATACCCTTTTTGTAAGTTAAAAACATTGGTATCTTGGTACCGTCTTTAGAATTGAAAAACACTTGAGTCGTAGTATATTCATCAGGATTGAACTGTATTTTTGAACGAGAATATTCTTTGTAAATATTTTTTGATACATTATATAAATATATAATAGAAGGTACATTAAAAGAAGTTATGGAGAAAAAGACGGCATCATCTTCCAACTCTCCATTAAACCCTGATATAGAACCTATTCCGGCATCTACATTATATTTATAATTACCGGCAAAGTCAAAAACTTGTATCACGCTGTGTGCATCTTTCAAATAATTGGCAAACAGATGTTTATTCAACGCTGATACATTTTGCAGAACGTAATCGTTTTCAGGAATAATCTCCTGCCAATATTTTTTTGCGGGTTTTGCGGGGTCAATAGCGATTAAGCGATATTTTGGTGCATCATCATTAGTAAATATATAGAATTTACCATCTATTACGTTCACCAAATAATAATCTTTTTCACAATTTTCGATAACCGGAGTAAATTTTGCATCATCTACTTTCTTGAAAGCCAGCGCATTTCCTGTTGTAGATTCTGAAGTATAGAGAAATAAATATTTTCCATCTTCGGTTGGGCTAATGCTAAAAGAGCGGTTCGGGTCGTTCGGCTCAGAATAGACAAGCTCGTCTTGCGACTGTGGCGTTCCGATTTTATGGAAATAAGCCATACAATTTTCATTTGCACCCTTAAGCTCATCACCTTCAATAGGTTGCGGGTATCTGCTATAGAAAAAACCATCATTAAAAGCACTGATGCCGGAAAATTTTACCCACATGATATGGTCATCATAAAGTTTACGAGTATCTATGTCCATAACATAAAACTCATTCCAGTCGCTACCGCCACGTGAAATGCTGTATATCAAAGATTTGCCATCTTTTGAAACAGCTATATCCGACAAAGCCACTGTGCCGTCTGCCGA
>JALNXP010000262.1 GCA_023230285.1 Bacteroidales bacterium
CGAAAGAGTATTAGGGTCAAGTAATATTTCACCTTCCCTGTCATACATATCTTTTAAAAGGTACAACACCGACTGATTCTGCAAACCGGTATTTTTATAAATCATCCATCTGCCATTATCTTTAAAAGGAGCCGACGATTTCGGATAATCCCACTGTGCCGTCAACCTTTCCTTCATTTTTTCTCTAAAAGGAATTTTGTCTAAATATTTAAAAGTTACCTCATTTTGCTCCTTAACCCACTCAGCAGTCTGCACTGATGTGTCATTTTCAAGCCAACGATAAGGGTCAGCAACTTGAGTTCCAAAATAATCATCTACAACATCTTGCTTCATAGTAACCGGATAATCAGGTCTTTTCTCTTTTGTCGTACACGAAATCATAATAATTACAATTAAAATCAACGATAAATTAATCTTTTTCATACTTTTTATTTATATTTGCAAAATAGAATGCAAGTATACAATTTTTTTATCAAATACTATATGAAAACGATTAATATTTTTAAAAGTTCTGAAACATTTTTCAATGATGAAATCACTGATAATACAGAAGAATATCTTTATCAGAAAACTACTTATGATGACAAAAGCAATGTAATTGAGGAAATTACTTACGATGAAGATGGCGAAATTGTCGCTCAATTAAATAATGCTTACGATGAACAAAATAAGCTTATCAAATCTAAAAAAGTTGAAAACGGCGAAATTACGGATAATGTAGAATATTTATATGATAATGAGCTGTTAATCAAAGAAAAACATTTTTACGATGGCGGCTTTGAAGATACTTTGGTTTATAGTTACGACAACAAAGGAAACAAAGCAATACAAGAATCTTATGATGCTGATGATGAACTTAGCGAGAAATTGATATTCAGCTATGATGATGATAATTGCTTGTCAGAAATAGATTCCGAAGACGAAGATGGTACAAAAATTATCAGTCAACAGTTTGAATATGATGACAATAAAAATAAAATTAAAAGTATATATTTTACTCTTGATGAAAAGAAATTAATAACAGAGTATCGCTATTCGGATAACTTGCTTGCTAAAGTTGTGGCATACAACGAATTTGACGACATCAGCGAAATTGAAGAATATTATTATGATGACCAAAATCGCATAATAAAAAATATCCACAGAGACCATGATTCAATCATCACCTATCTATTTAACTTCAACGAAAACAATCAGATAGATAAATATCAGATTATAAATAGAGAAGGAATTACTTTACAAGATACTACAAGAGTTTATGTAAACGGACAGCTTATATCTTCTACTGATATTATCTTTTCTCCTGTTCACAATCGCAAAGATGTGGTGAAAACCCGCTACGAAGAGCAATAAGCATAAGCCAAATCGATTATCCACAAGTGACTAATTATGAGAGTATTACTATCATATTTTTCAGCAACGCTATTTGTATTATGTTTTTTATCATGGCATGTTAAAGCGCAAAATCAAAATAATGATGGCAACGAGATTGAAGCTATATCTATAATACAGGAAATTCGTCCTACCGGCAGAGGCAACGAGCAAGATGTTATTTTAAAAGTTATAATCTTCAACGCAGGCGACAAGGTGGCTTTAAGCTCTGCACTAATAAACTTAGATGGGACTTCTTCTTTTGATGACATCTGTAGTATAAAGATTTTTACCACAAAAAACAACAGCAATTTTGATGAGCGTGGTGATAGCAATGCAATTCTTATAGGCAACAATATACCGCAAAACGGCGATTTTGTCTGTTCTTTAACAGACACCTTATATAAAGGTATTAATTATCTTTGGCTATGCTGTTCTATATCAGCCAAAGCAACTGAAGGCAACTTTGTTGATGCTTCTTTTTTATCGTTGACCACTATTGAAGGAACCTTAGTTGCCAACAATCCATTTCCGGCAGGAAGTCGTGAAATATTGTTAGCTCGCAAATTATTATTTGTGTCCAACGACTATGGGTCAAAATGTTACCGCATTCCTGCTATCATAACGGCAAAAGACGGTAGCTTGGTTACAGCCACGGACAAAAGGAAGAACAATCAGGCAGACCTCCCGCAAGATATAGATATTCTGATAAGAAGAAGTGTTGACAATGGTATAACATGGAGCGAACCTGTAACTATAGCCGGAGGCAGCGGCAGCGGCAAAGGTTTTGGTGATGCTGCATTAGCTCTCACCAATGAAGCTGGCGGGCTGATTTGTGTGTTCGTGGGCGGAGACGGTTTATGGGAATCTGTTGAGCAGCCGGACAAAAAGATACGCTCTTATATGTGCAAAAGTTATGACAACGGCATAACATGGACAACACCAACAGAGATAACGGATTTTATCTACGGCGGCGGCTGCGCTGATGCTGTCAGAGCAACTTGGAAAGCCTCCTTTTTCGGCTCCGGTCACGGGCTGCAGACTACAAGCGGACGCATTATGTTCGTTGCCGCTATCCGCGAGACCGCAGCTTATACGCTCAACAACTACGTAGTTTACTCCGATGATGACGGCAAAACATGGCAGGTTGGCGGGAAAGCAGCTGACGGCGGCGATGAAGCCAAAATGACAGAACTCGCAGACGGACGTATCTTAATGAGTATCCGCCACCACGGTAACCGATGGTACAACATCTCCGATGACGGCGGTATAACATGGCAATCTTCAGTGTTACTATGGACGGATATGAGTACTGTCGCTTGCAACGGCGACTTGATACGCTATACCGCCACAACAGCCCAAAATGACAAAAACATCTTGCTGCATTCCATACCTGACAGCCAAAACAAGCGTGAAAACGTAAGCATCTTTTTAAGCAGCGATGAAGGTAAGTCGTGGACAGTAAAAAAATGTGTCGTCCCGTATGGCTCCGCATATTCCTCACTTACAATACTTAACGATGGAACAATAGGTTTGTATGTGGAGGAAAATTATGACTCCGAACTTTATTCCATGTACTTTCTCAACTTTTCATTGAAATGGCTAACCGAAGGAAAAGATTCATTATAAAATAAATTCATTGAAAAATTAAATGTAAAAGTCGGTGAAAATTTATATCTTTGCAGCCGGTTCTTAATTTTTATGAAGAATAACGACAGGCCCTATAGTTCAACGGATAGAACGGAAGTTTCCTAAACTTTAAATGCAGGTTCGATTCCTGCTGGGGCTACTAATTACCGCATAGCACATTAATTATCAACAATTTTAATTATTTTATTGCAAGCTTTTTGCATGCCATGGCGAGATAAATTTTTGTATAGATTGCTCCATAAAAAATCAGAGAAAATTTGTCATAAATTCAAACAGATTGTATTACCTTTGTTCTTTGAAAAAAA
>JALNXP010000008.1 GCA_023230285.1 Bacteroidales bacterium
AACTATAGCAAGCATCTGATTATTTGGTATTGACGTATATTTATCGTTCATATATCCCACAACTCTCATATTATCAGGAGTTTCTCCTACACGCCAGATTATCTCTGTCGGCTTCCACTCTATTTCATAGTAATAATAATTTTCTTTAAAAACATCATTAGCTATTGGTGTTTTTATTGTCAATGCTTTATAAAGATTCGTCCAGCGCATTGCTTCATAAGTAGCATCTTTATATGGGATACTTGTAATCCCTGCCGAAAATTTTTCGGGCTGTGGACAAGCCAAATCCCAATTTGTACAGCAATACATAACCTCATCGGTCTGTGTTGCATCTTCGGTAACATTATTTCTTCTTTTATAATAATTCTTAGGCCAATATTTTGATGTTTTAACTATCTCTATATCAATTTCAGAATATTTATTGTTCAGCATTCTTACAGGTGTTGGTGTATCATCACCTTTATCTATATAACCGCCTTCATAGCAACCTCTGCGTATATTCCATTCATGGTTATCCTGATATATAAGCCAAAAAGCATAAGTAAGTCCGTTCCACACATTTTCTTCGTTAAGCATTACCGGAAATTTTATCTTACCTCTATATTTTCCATAAGTAAACCCGACACGTGTTTTAATTCCCGTAGACTCTTTTTTCAAATTATTCATATCAGAATTACCGGGGTTTACCAATTCTATATAATCTCCATTTTCGCTGATTTTCACAGTCTTACACGGACATTCAGTTGTATATGGATAATCGTACAATAATTCGGAGGAATCATACCTACCGGCATTACTCTTATATTCTTCCATGGTATAAGGGTCGGTATCACTCACAACATCACGTATAAGAGGTATATTCCTTAAAGTATATTGACGGCTGACTGCACTGAAAAACTGCTGATACACAGCTTTTTTATAGACATCATCATTAATACCGCAGCGACTGTCTGTTGTATCGAATGAATAATCTGCATTTCTTATTGTTGTTTCATCAACAAACACTCCGTTTTTCGGTGATAAAACAGCACGTGTCTTCAATTTTTTATCGCTGACAACTACATTTATACCTTCTTTTTTGTTATAAAAAAACCATGAATAAGGATTAATAAAAGAGCCGGCTTCATTTGTTTTGCCGATATATTGTATATAATCGGGGATTTGTTGTAAAGCACTTTCATCACATACGACTAACATAAACGAGTACTCACCTACTCTTGGATTTCTTTTCCATCTATGATTTTCGTCACCTGTATTTCTATTATTATTTATAATCCACATAGCGTCAAAATACAACTGTTTATCAACGCTGTTGCCATTTTTATTTGCTTTTTCCACCACGGCGTTGAACCAATCCGGAACGGAGCGGATATTTTTCATCAATGTTTGAACTTTTTCTTTAGAAACGTTATTAGAAGACAAGTCGGCTCCATAATAAATTTTTTCGTTTCGCGGATTGCCCACAATTCTGAAACTTCCGGTAATTTCGCCTTTTGTTTCTATTGGAATAAAGCCCACTGAAACATCTTCCCAGCTACCATAAAAATTTTCATAAGACAAAGAGTCGTTTTCCGGAAATTTATAACTCTCGTTTTGATAATAAATTTTATAAAAATATTTTTTATTATCTTTATGAATAAATTTGAAAGAATATTCAAAATTGCCGGTTGGAGTTTGTTTAACAGAAGGGATAGCTATACCGGCAACGATAACGCTATCGAGGTCCATATCAAGGACGACTGTATTATTTTCGGCTTTAAAGTTAGTAATAGGATTAAACGACATATCAACACTGTCACTACAAGAAGTAATAACAAACAAAACGGTAAAGCAAAACAGGGTAAAAGAAGATTTCATTATGAAGTTATAATAGTAGGTAAATTAAGGAACATATTTATTTATCAGATAAAAGCGACGGTATTACCGACATTCGTTTTATTTTATAAAAAGCATGCAATAAAGTTAACTTTATTGCATGCTTTAAACAACATAAAAAAGCGTTATGCTTTATTGTCGCTGCCGAGTACGTCAACAACTTTATGTTTATAAAGTTCTTTCAGTGCATCGCGAGCCGGGCCTAGATACTTACGTGGGTCGAACTCTGCCGGTTTAAGAGCTAATACTTCTCTAATGGCGGCGGTCATAGCCAGACGTCCGTCAGAGTCGATATTAACTTTACAAACAGCAGAAGTAGCGGCTTTACGAAGTTGGTCTTCGGGTATGCCGACAGCATCTTTCAATGCGCCGCCATATTTATTTATGATAGCCACTTTATCTTGAGGTACCGAAGATGAGCCGTGCAGTACTATTGGAAAGCCGGGGATTCTTTTTTCGATTTCTTCGAGTATGTCGAAGCGTAATGGTGGCGGTATCAGAATGCCGTCAGCGTTACGTGTACACTGCTCCGGTTTAAACTTGTTGGCACCGTGAGAAGTGCCGATGCTGATAGCCAAAGAGTCAACGCCGGTTTTTTTAACAAAATCCTCAACATCTTCGGGACGAGTATAAGCACTATGTTCAGCGGCAACATCGTCTTCGATGCCGGCGAGAACGCCGAGTTCACCTTCAACGGTAACATCATATTGATGAGCGTATTCCACAACTTTCTTAGTAAGAGCGACATTTTCGTTATAAGGAAGTCCTGAGCCGTCAATCATCACTGATGAAAAGCCGAGGTCTATACAAGACTTGCAGAGTTCAAAAGTATCGCCGTGGTCGAGATGTAGAACAATAGGTATATTACAGCCGAGTTCTTTAGCAAACTCTACAGCACCTTGAGCCATATATCTGAGCAGTGTCTGATTGGCGTATTTACGCGCACCGCTTGACACTTGCAAGATGACAGGAGATTTTGTTTCAACACAAGCCATAACTATAGCCTGCATTTGCTCCATGTTATTAAAATTAAAAGCAGGTATTGCATATTTACCTGCCATCGCTTTACGGAATATCTCTCGCGAGTTTACCAAGCCTAATTCTTTGTAACTTACCATAATAAATTTAATTTAATTATTTAACTTAACTTGTGTATTATCAGACCACTACGCAGTTTGGGCTCAAACCATGTAGTTTTGGGAGGCATAATATTACCGGAATCAGCAATATCAAAAAGTTGTTTCATAGATACAGGATAAAGAGCAAAAGCGACAGCCATTTCGCCACTGTCGACACGTTTTTTCAATTCGCCCAAGCCACGAATGCCGCCAACGAAATCTATACGCTTGCTTGTACGTAAATCCTTAATATCAAGGATTTTATCCAACACTAAATTAGATAAAATAGTAACATCAAGTACGCCTATCGGGTCATTATCGTCAAAAGTGCCTTTTTTAGCTTCCATTGAATACCAACGACCATCAAGATACATGCTAAATTCATGCAATTTTGCAGGTTTAAAAATTTCGGTACCTTTATCTTCAACAACGAAAGATTCTTGTAACTTGTTGATAAACTCTTCTTTAGTATTATTATTCAAATCCTTGACAACTCTATTATAATCTATAATTTTCAGTTGATTATCAGGAAAATGGACAGCTAAGAAATAGTTATATTCCTCATCACCTGTGTGATGGGGGTTGTTTTTTTGTTTTTCCAAACCAACGCGAGCGGCGGCAGCAGTTCTATGATGTCCGTCAGCGACGTAAGTAAATGGAATTTCTTTAGCGAAAATTTCGGTAATTGCGGCGATGTCATTTGGATCATCAACAATCCAGAAGTGATGTCCGAAGCCGTCATCAGCAACAAAGTCGTAAACAGCTTTTGTATTATTGACGACTTTAGAAACTATTTCATCTATTTTTTTATTTGCAGGATAAGTAAAGAAGACAGGTTCGATATTAGCATCATTGCGCAAAACATTAATCATTCTGTCGTCTTCTTTTTCTTTACGTGTAAGTTCATGTTTTTTGATTACGCCGTTCCAATAGTCGCCGGTATAAGCGCAAGCCACAAGACCGTATTGAGTTCTTCCGTCCATAGTTTGAGCGTAGATATAATAATTATCTTTATCATCTTGGACAAGCCAGCCTTTATCTTGGAACATTTTAAAATTGTCTACTGATTTTTGGTAGACCGGTTCGGAATGTTCGTCGATGCCGGATGCGAGGTCTATTTCGGCTTTTGTGATATGCAGTAAAGAGACTTCATTGCCGGCAGCTTCGGTTCTTGCTTCTTCAGAATTGAGGACATCATAAGGTTTTGCAGCCAACTTGGCAGCTATTGCTTGTGGCGGACGTAATCCGCGAAAAGGTTTTATTTTAGCCATCTGTGTTTTTTTTATAAACATGGCAGAGATACAAAATTTTGTATCTCTGCCATAATATTAATAAATTATTTATTGACTTGGAATTTTTTGTCGCCGGTAGTAAAGAAACCCACTATTTGATGAGCTGCGGCTAAGCCGGCGTTGATATTAGCCTCTGTTGTCTGTGCGCCCATTTTTTTAGGTGTAAACAAGTATCTTCCGGGGAATTTTTCAGCTATTTCGTCAGCGTTAGCAGGAGCAACATCAGCAATATACTTAAAATCTTCTCTTGCCTCGAAGACCTCAACGAGTTCAGCTTCATTGATAACTTCCTTGCGGGCTGTATTAATCAAAGTAGCTTTTTCAGGCATCAAGCTCAACAAAGCTTTATTGATAGAATTTTTAGTTTGCGGAGTTGCGGGGATATGTAAAGACACATAATTACATGTTCTATACAAATCTTCTATTGTATCCACTGCGGTAACCAAGCCATCAGCTTCGATTACATTTTTAGGGACGAATGGGTCGAAGGCATAAACTTTCATGCCGAAGCCTTCAGCTATTCTTGCAACGTTTTTACCTACGTTTCCATAAGCGTGCAAGCCAAGTTTTTTGCCGAGCAATTCGGTACCAGTTTTGCCGTTAAAGCCGCCTCTTGCCATATAAACCATCATGCCGAGGACGAGTTCTGCAACTGCGTTGGAATTTTGTCCCGGAGTATTCATTGCCACAACATTATGTTCCGTAGCAGCTGCAAGGTCTATGTTATCATAACCGGCACCTGCTCTCACAACTATCTTCAATTGTTTTGCGGCATCTAAAACTTCTTTATCAACAATGTCCGACCTGATGATGATAGCGTCAGCATCTTTTACTGCTTCTAAAAGTTGAGTTTTTTCTGTATATTTTTCCAAAAGTGCAAATTGGAAACCTGCATCTTTTACTATGGTTTTAATACCTTCAACAGCTTTTTTGTCGAAAGGTTTTTCGGTTGCTACTAATACTTTCATGTCTATCATTATTTATTTTTCACTTCAAAATCTTTCATAAGGTCGACTAAGAATTTTACGCTTTCGATGTCGAGAGCGTTATAGCAGGAAGCGCGGAAGCCGCCTACCGACCTGTGACCTTTAATACCGCAGATATTATGAGCAGTAGCGCATTTTAAAAATTCAGGTTCGAGGTCTTTGTATTTATCTTTCATAACAAAGCAAAGATTCATCAAACTTCTGTCTTCTTTAGCAACAGTACCTACAAACATATCGCTATCATCGATATAATTATATATCATATTAGCTTTTTCGATAGCTCTTTTTTCCATTTCCTTAACGCCACCTAAAGATTTCACCCATTTAAGAGTTTGACCGATAACATAGATAGGAAGGACAGGAGGAGTATTAAACATAGTACCTTCATCTACATGAGTTGAATATTTCAACATTGTTGGAATAGGACGGTCTGAAACTTTTTCGAGCATGCTGTTTTTGATGATGACAAAAGTAGCACCGGCAGGACCTAAGTTTTTCTGTGCGCCACCATATATCATAGCATATTTTTTAACATCAACTGGACGGCTCATGATGTCCGAAGACATATCGGCAATCAAAGGAACAGGGCTGTCATAATCTTCTCTTATTTCAGTACCTTTGATAGTGTTGTTTGTCGTAATATGAAAATAATCGGCATCAGTAGGAATTTCATATCCTTTAGGAATATATGAAAAATTTTTATCTTTAGAAGAACCCACCACTACAACTTTTTCTTCGCCCCAAAGTTGAGCTTCTTTAATAGCTTTGGTAGCCCAAGTACCTGTATTCAGGTATGCAGCTTTCGTTCTTAAAAAGTTGTAAGGCACCATACAGAATTGTAAACTTGCACCACCGCCAAGAAACAAGATTGAATAATCTTCCGGAATGTTAAGAAGTTCCTTGAAATCAGCAATAGTTTCTGCCAAAATAGGTTCAAAATCTTTGGAACGGTGCGAGACCTCCATAATAGATTGACCACAATTACCTAATTCGATAACAGCTCTTGCAGTATCTTCTCTAACTGAATCGGCTAATACGCATGGACCTGCGTTAAAAATGTGTTTTCTCATGATTTGTTTTTTTAAATTTGTATTGCACCATTTTACCGGCGCAAATGTTATTAATTTGTTTACCTTTTTTATTTAATTAACTATATATTACTATTTTAATTCATCTTTTTTTCACGTTGCAAAATTAGATGTTTTTATTATCTTAAACAAATTTTATGTCAACAATATTTGTTAACATTAAAAACTTAATTAAAACACACAAACAGCATACGATATTTCATTAGTAAACACCAACTTACAATGTTTCAGCTGAAGATATAAGTACCCAATCCAAAATATTCAGCAAAAAAAATCAATTTAGTATTTATTTACAATTGATTAAGTCTATATTTTTTAAAAAGATATTATCTTTGCATTTTACAAATTAACAATTTAACTTTACCATTATGCGAAATTTTATCCTCTTTTTTTGTTTTTTACTTGCTTGTTCTTTGCAAGTATGCGCTCAAAATTATGTTAGTACCACACCGAGCAACCGTAATGTCATAATAGAAGAATTTACCGGCAGAAACTGTGGTTATTGTCCTGATGGGCATAGAATTGCCAACGAAATAATGGCGAATAACCCGGGAAGAGTTTGGGCTATTAACATTCATGCCGGCGGTTACGCTCCTACCTCTTATCCTAATTTCAACACCACAGACGGCACCACTATCCATAACGGATTTTCCATTGGCGGCTATCCGTGCGGTGCAGTCAACAGGAATGGCAACACAGCAATTTATCGTGACCAATGGGCAAATGCAGCCAACACTCAATTAGCGCAAGCCGCCGAAGCCAACATTGCCGGCATCTGTATTATTGACCCTATTACACATATCGCTACTATAAATGTAGAGGTATATTATACTGCGGATGCAGAAGGAACGACCAACAAATTAACGGTTGCCATGCTGCAAAACAACATTCTCGGTTCTCAATCCGGTATGAGTTCAAATCCGTCACAAATCATCAACGGACAATATAACCACATGCACATTATGAGAGATGTCATTACAACTTCCGCATGGGGTGACGAAGTAAGTCCGATTACTCAAGGTACTTTAATTCAAAAAGAATACGAATATCAAATTCCGGAAAACATAGGTACTCCTAACGGCGTTGATGTTGTAATAGATGACCTTGAATTTTTGGCATGGGTATCAAAGACCAACTATAACATAATCACAGCTTGTAAACTACAAGTCATATTCGGCACCGATGAACCTGTATATCCGGGTATCACGGGCTGCGTTCAAGAACATGTCGTATCTTGCAGCAATACTGAAAACGCCATTGTCAGTATTCTCAACGGTGGTTTAGATGAACTCACCACCATGAATTTCGAAATCGACATTAACGGTGAGACACAGACTTATACATGGAACGGCAGTCTTCCTTCTTACGAAGGTGCCACCATAACAATACCTATCGAAGTTAGCGAAGCCGGAACTTTTGCCACAGAGATAAGCATAGTAGAAGCCAATGGCGTAGCTATTGAGCCATCTGCTGCTACCGTCAACACTTTAGACATCGAAAAATCCGAATGGGTAGACCATGAAGAGACGACCGGAACCATAAAAGTCAGAATATGGCAAGACAGATTTGGACCTCAAACCACATGGGCATTATATGCTTCTGACTACTCCGTACTTGCAGAAGGCGGTCCTTACAGCAACCTCCCGTCAAACGGCATCCAACTTCGTGAAAAAACCGTTGCCATCAATAGTGACGACTGTATCAAGTTTACCATCTATGACTCCGAAGGTAACGGCATAAACAACGGTCACGGCGAAGGTCACTACGAATTGGTTGACGAAAACGAAAACATTATAATCGAAGGTGACGGCGTATTCGAATACGAAGAATCTTCAATTTTCTCGATAACAATACCGGTAGGTGTCAACAATTACGAAAAAACTGTCAGCATCTATCCTAACCCTGTCAATAACACATTGAACATCAAAGATGCCGGCAAAATTTCTTCTGCAACTATTTTCGATATATACGGAAGAAAAGCATTAGACATCAACACTGTATCTAATTCTATAGACGTTTCATCTCTCGCTAACGGCATTTACATTCTCAGAGTAAATATTGATGGTGTATCATCCGACATTAAATTCATCAAAGAATAATTTATACAATTTTAATGATAACAAAAAGGTAAACGCTTGTAAGCGTTTACCTTTTTAAACATTTAAAACATGAAACATTTATTACCATTAGCATTATTGCTTTTATTATTTGTCCAACTTCCCGCACAAACATTTGTAAGCACCACGCCGAGCAACCGTAATGTCATAATAGAAGAATTTACCGGCAGAAATTGCCAGTATTGTCCTGACGGGCATAGAATTGCCAACGAGATAGTAGCTGCCAATCCCGGAAGAGTTTGGGCTATTAACATTCATGCGGGCAGTTTTGCTGCCAGTACTTATCCCAACTTTTTGACAACAGACGGCACGACTATCCACGACGGGTTTTCCATTAGCGGGTATCCGTGCGGTGCAGTCAACAGAAGCAGTACAACCGCTCTTAACCGCGGTCAGTGGTCAGGTACTACCAATATTCAGTTGGCACAGGCTTCCGAAGTCAACATCGGCGGCGTATGTATTGTCAACACGGAAACGAGATTAGCAACCATCATAGTAGAGGTTTATTATACCGCCAACAGCAGTGCATCTACCAACCAACTTACAGTTGCCATGCTGCAAAACAACATTCTCGGCTCTCAATCCGGCATGAGTTCAAATCCGTCACAAATCATCAACGGACAATATAACCACATGCACATTATGAGAGATGTCATTACAACTTCCGCATGGGGTGAAACAATTGAACCTACAACCGAAGGAACTTTAATACAAAAAGTTTATGAATATCAAATTCCGGAAAACATAGGCACTCCTAACGGAGTTGATGTCGTCTTCGAAGACCTGCAATTCTTAGCTTGGGTCAGCACAAACAATTATAACATATTATCAGTTAACGAATTGACTTACATAATAGACGCTTCATCTAATCAAAATGTAAATCCGTTAATAGCAAACTTTGCTCAAGAAAGTGTAGTCATTTGTGACAACAACTCCGGCATAGATGCAACTATCATGAACATCGGTAACGACAACATTACATCTATGGAGTACACCATAGATTACGGCGACATCCATATTACCGACACTTGGGAAGGTAATATTGCCAAATATGAAACAGCAATCGTAAATTTACCTATTTATATAGATGATGATTATACGACAATAAACATTACCATACTAAAAGCCAACGGCATTGCTATTACGCCGACTGCTAATTCGACCAAAGAACTCGAATTATTTATTCCGGAAGGTAGCATCGGCATAGGTCATAAAGTGACACTAATGCTTTGGCACGATAAATACGGCAACCAAGTGACGTGGCAGATTGTAAATTACGACAACAGCGTAATTGCTAACGGTGGACCGTACACACAACTTGCCACTGACGGTACAAGGTTAATAATGCTCGATATTGATATTGAAGCTGAAGACTGCTATAAATTTGAAATCTTTGATTCGGAAGGTGATGGCATCAATAACGGACATGGTGACGGTCACTATATTCTTAAAGGCGGCAACGGACAAATCATTCATTCAAGTGACGGCACTTATGAAGATTACGAGTATGTTCCTTTCTCTGTTTTCTTCAGCTCTCCGGCAGAAGTCAGCGTAAACATTGAAGGTCAGGGATATGCACTCGGCAGCGGTAATTACTCTGTAGGCTCAACCGCAACATTAACCGCCTACCCTATCAACGATTATACTTTCGGCGGTTGGATTATAAACGGAGAAACAGTCTGCACTGATGCAGAATATTCTTTTACTGTTGAGGCAGACATCACTGTTAAAGCTGTATTTAATTCACCTGTAGGAATAAATGAACAAGTCAGCTCTATCAAAATATATCCCAACCCTGCTTCCAACGCTGTTACCATCTATAATACTGTCAATTTAAAATCGGTTTTGATATATAACACTACCGGTCAATTAGTTATAGAAAGCGGCAACTCCTCAACCATAAATATTTCATCTTTATCCAAAGGTCTGTATTTTATGATTATCAACGACAACAACAATATCACCGAAAAAAATATTGTTGTAGAATAAAATCCGTATATACGTTAATACATATACAAAGAGGTAGTACTTGCTACCTCTTTTTTTATATGGCGTTAAGATATTTTTCCACAAAAAACACAATAAAAAAGGTTATATCAGCATTATTAAAAGGTAATCAAAATAAAAACATGCAACAACATTACATTTAGTGTTAAACAATTAAATTTACAATATGAATAAGATAAAAATTCTTTGGGTAGACGATGAAATTGAGCTTTTAAAGCCGCACATAATTTTTCTTGAAGGTAAAGGCTACGATGTAACGACGACAAACAATGGCAGCGATGCGCTTGAGATAATTGCGGGGCAACAATTTGACATTATCTTTTTAGACGAGCAGATGCCGGGGATTTCAGGAATACAGACTCTTGAAGCAATTAAGGAGGTACGCCCTAATACTCCTGTCGTGATGATAACAAAAAGTGAAGAAGAAAATCTGATGGAAAATGCAATCGGTTCAAACATAGCCGACTATCTGATAAAACCTGTTAATCCGAACCAGATTTTATTGTGTCTGAAAAAAAATCTCGAAAATAAAAAGTTAGTCAGTGAGCGAACATCTCAAACTTACCAACAAGCATTCAGAGGTATAGGCATGGACCTTTCCAATATAAACAATTTTGCCGAATGGGCTGACAATTACAAAAGGCTCGTTAATTGGGAATTACGTTTAGGCACATCTACCGACCCTAACATGTACGAAATTTTCGCAATGCAAAAGCAGGAAGCCAACAACTTGTTTTCCAAATTCATAGAAAAAAATTACAGAGATTGGCTTAAGCCCTCATCAAATGACCCTCAAAAGCCGGTAATGTCGCACATAGCTCTCAAAGAATATGTCTTTCCAACTCTCGGCGAAAAAACCACTTTCATGATTCTGATTGACAACATGCGCTACGACCAATGGAAAATCATAGAAAAAATCATCTCGGATTATTACAGAGTCGACAACGAATACCTATTTTCGAGCATACTTCCTACAACAACACAATATGCGCGCAACGCTCTTTTCGCCGGACTTATGCCCTCCGAAATTCAAAAGAAATATCCGCAATATTGGCTTAATGAAGAAGATGAAGGAACCAAAAACCAATACGAAGAAGTACTTTTAGGTGAAAACCTGAAACGTCACGGAAAAAGCAATATAAAATATTCTTATACGAAAGTGTTGAACTTACAAGCAGGCAAAAAATTATATGAAACGCTGCCTAACTTATACAATAACGACTTTAATGTAATCGTATATAACTTTGTAGACATGCTGTCTCACGCACGCACCGAAATGGAGATAATAAAAGAACTCGCTGACGATGATGCCGCCTACAGATCGCTTACCGAGTCATGGTTCGAACATTCAGCACTTTATGATATCATCTGCACCCTCGCCGCAAAAAAAATCAATATAGCCATTACTACCGACCACGGCTCCATAAAAGTTGATAACCCAATAAAAATTATCGGAGATAAGGCTACTAACACCAACCTCAGATACAAAACAGGAAAAAATATCGACTATAACAAAAAACAAGCTATGGAAGTCAAAAATCCTGAAGAACTATTCCTGCCAAAGACAAACTTAACATCTACTTTCGCCTTCGCAAAAGGTAACGACTTCTTTGCATACCCTAATAATTACAACTATTACGCAAATTACTATAAAAATTCCTTCCAACACGGAGGCATTTCCATGGAGGAAATGATTATTCCGTTTATACTCTTATCAGCAAAATAATAAATCAATGGAAATCTTTTGTGACGACATAAGTCAATTGGAAACTGTTGCTAAAGAAATACTTACATCTTACAAAGACAAAAGAGTATTTGCACTGTACGGACAGATGGGCGCAGGAAAAACAACAATTACAAAAGCCTTCTGCTCTATATTAAAAGTCAGCGACATTGTAAACAGCCCAACTTTCGCTATCGTAAATGAATACTTTACAGATGACGGCGACAGCATTTATCATTTCGACTGCTATCGCCTGAATAAAATCAACGAATTTATTGACATCGGCGGCGAAGATTATCTGTATAGCGGCAACTACTGCTTCATCGAATGGCCGCAAATTATAGAAAACTTTCTTCCAACCGACACCGTAAAAGTAAATATCACACCTTCAGCAGACGGAAAAACGAGAATTTTCTCAACATCAATTTAAACAATTGACAATAAGTAAAATAGAGCAACAACATGAACAACAGATATGAAACAATCGACAATACAGAGGCTGTAATATCTACCGCCCCTGTATCTTTCATATCTTATGGCAACTCCTTTTTATTCGAATTACAATCGTATTTTGATGAACATTTTACCAAAGACACTCACTTTGTAATTCTTGATGACAACAATACCCATAATTACTGCCTTAACTTACTTACCAAAATTATTGACAACTACTGTGTTGACATAATAACCATTGAAGCATGCGAAAACGACAAAACCATTGACACAGTAATAAGTATTTGGAACAAGTTACTCGAATATCATTGTGACAGAAAAACAGTGATGTTGTTATTAGGCGGCGGCATTGTATGCGACACTGGCGGGTTTGCAGCTTCAACATTTAAACGAGGTATAAGCTATATTTCTATTCCTACAACGCTTTTAGCTCAAACTGATGCCGCATGGGGCGGAAAAAACGGTGTCAACTTCAACAATATCAAAAACCAAATCGGATTATTCAACAACCCTAACTTAATAGCCGTAAACACTTCTTTCCTCAAAACACTGCCGGAACGACAACTCAAATCCGGCATGGCAGAAATAATAAAACACGCTATCATCGGCGATAAATCCATCTTTAAATATATTGAACAAACACCAAAAGACGACGAATATTATAAAAAACTGTTAATCAAATCAATAGCTGTAAAAAAGTCTGTTATTGATGTCGATTTTAAAGAAAACGGCAAAAGAAAAATCCTGAACTTCGGACACACCATCGGTCACGCCATCGAAGCAGCTATGCTTAACAAAATAACTCACGGCGAAGCGATTAGATTAGGCATGATAGCCACTATCAAAATTTCATCGGAATATTTTGACTTTGACATCAACAAGTACTCAAAATATATCAAAATTATTGAAGACAATAATTCTCCGACAATAAACAAAGATGACATCTCTCTGATTATGAAAATCATGAAAGACGACAAAAAGAATTATAACGGCAATATCAATTTTGTTTTGATGAAAGACATTGAGGACATGGTAATTGATGTTCCTGTAAGCGAAGATAAAATAATTAAAAGTTTGGAGTTTTTAACAGACTATGCAAACAAATAAGTTATCATATATAAATAAAGAAGTTGAAGTACCGTTAAACAAAAGTATATTTAACCGTTTGCTGATACTGAATTATCTATATGGAAATGAGAAACTTATGTTGCCGACAAATGCTCCGGATGATGTAGTTTTGCTATATGGATTATTACAAGAAAACATACCTGAGGTTTGTTATTGCGACAACGCCGGCAGCGTGTTGCGATTTATCCTTTCTGTTGCTGCTTTACAAAACAAAGGTACCTTAATCACCGGCAGCAGCAGAATGAAACAACGCCCTGTCAAAGAACTTGTCACTATGTTAAAAAACTTGGGCAGTGAAATAGAATATACTGAAAACCAAGGATTTCCGCCGGTGATTATTAAAAAACGGCTTAATTTAGACAAACGAATATTAGACATCGGAGCAACTGCAAGCAGCCAATTTATATCATCATTAATGATGATTGGCGGGAAACTAAGTAACGGACTGACTATCAATATGAAATGTAAGCCGCCATCATACACGTATATCTGTATGACAGCTTCCATGATGAACAAAATAGGATTACCGACATCTGTTACGGAAAATCAGATAACAGTTTCTCATGCAGACGAAAAAATCGACATAAAAAACATCGACCTTGAATATGATTGGTCGGCAGCAGCGTTTTGGTACGCTCTACTAAGTTGTTATAATGAAGGTAAAATCAAGATTAAAAACCTGTACCTCAGCAATTTACAGGGTGATTGTATCATCAGCAGTTATATGAAAAATTACAATATAGTAACAACAGCAGTCGAAGACGGCATCATAATTGAAAAAAAAGCCACCGGACCCAAAGCTAATAATTTGTGGTTCAACTTAATAGACACACCGGACTTAGCTCCGGCAATAGCTGTTGCAGCTGCAATAAACAACATCACGACTACACTTTGCGGATTAGAAAATTTAAAATGGAAAGAATCCGACCGCTTTAAATTGATAATAAGTAATTTAAACAGTCTGGGCTACAAAGTAGAAGCAACATCAGACAATATGATAACAGTATATCAAAATAAAAATGACTTAGATAAAATCGAAAATTTAACAATAATTACAGGCAACGACCACAGAATAGCAATGGCATTTTCGATATTTGAGAAGATAAACAGAAATATCAAATTAGACAATTACGACTGTGTTTCCAAGTCGTACCCTGATTTTTTTGACAATATAAACAAATAAAATGACAACTGAAGAAATACTGAACTACTATTATAGAGTTTTTGACGAGAAGCAATTTATTGACAACGACCCTATTTGCATTCCGCATAAATTTCAAGATAAAGAAGACATAGAGATATCCGGATTTTTGGCGGCGACCATTGCGTGGGGAAATCGTAAAGCCATAATTAACAGCGCATTAGACATAATAAAGCGTATGGACAATGCTCCTTACGATTTCATCATCAATGCAGACAAAAACGACATAGAAAAGTTAGCAGGCTTTTATTACCGCACATTTCAAGAAGTTGATTTAGTGTGTTTTATAAACAGTTTGCACAACATTTACACAAATCACGGCGGATTAGAGAAGGTTTTTACCGATGGGTACCAATCGTGCAGCGAAGACAAGATAAAAAACGCCATCATAAATTTTAGAAAAATATTCTTTCAAAATGATTATCCTCAGCGGGTAGCAAAGCATGTTGCAAATCCGGAGAAGGGGGCGGCAGCAAAACGCATCAACATGTTTCTACGCTGGATGGTTAGAAACGACAATAGCGGAGTAGACTTCGGACTTTGGAAAAATATCAGTCCGTGCGACCTGATAATACCTTTAGACGTACATGTAGGAAATGTAGCAAGAAACCTAAATTTAATCGACAGCAATAGCAACAACTGGAAAGCCGCCGAAGAATTGACAAAAAAGCTACAACTACTCGACAAAGAAGACCCTGTAAAATACGACTTTGCCCTATTCGGAATAGGGAACTCAAAAATATCTATAGACAACAATTAAGTTTCACAAAAAGCAAAACTTTATGAACAAAAAAGACAATACTATAATGCTGCTATTGCAATTAATGCTTATCACTTTAATTTCATTATTGGCAATAACCCTAATAAGCTCATTAATTTTCTCTTTAACAGGCAGCAATGCAGAGCAATGCAGCACTTCTTTACTTAAAATCATTCAGTTACTGTCACAGATATTCACATTTATCATTCCACCGTTTATCTTCTTCAAAATAAATCATTTCAACACAAAAGAATTTTTAGGAATAAACTATAGACCGCAGCTGACAATATGGTTATGTGCTTTACTGATTTTACTAATCTCAATTCCATTAATTGATTGGTTAATAGAAGTTAACAGCAAAATGGCACTACCCGATTCTATGAGATTGATAGAAACTTGGATGCAGGAGATGGAAAATAAATCTACCGAATTAACATATCGTTTTTTAAACACAGACAAAATTGGCGGTTTAATTGCAAATTTGTTCATTATAGCCATAATACCGGCAATTGGAGAAGAACTGATGTTTAGAGGCTGTATTCAAAAGTTGTTGACTACAAAAATGAGAAGTCCTCATTTGGCTATTATCATCACAGCAATTATATTTAGTGCCGCACATTTTCAATTTTATGGTTTTCTTGCTCGCATGGTACTTGGCTTAATATTAGGCTATTGTTTCTTTTACGGACGTAACATATTGATACCCATTATAATACATTTAACCAACAATTCGATAGCCATAATAAGTCAATTTGTGCTTTATAATTCCGGTAGTTTAAGCAGTGTGCAGGATAACACACCTTCGTACTCGAACATATACCTTGCAATTATTTCGTTATTATTAGTAGTGGCTTTAATATTATGGATGCGCAGACAATTTTTGGCACAAAAAAAGCCTGTTTAAAACAAACAGGCTTTTTTTAAAGTAACAAGTACTACTTGTAAATTCACCACACAATATTAATATCTCGGTTTTCTACTATCATATCTATTACTTCTCGGAGCTGCTTCTCTGTCATTAGCTTTATTAACAACAATGTTACGACCACCGATTTCGGTGCCATTTAATTCATTGATAGCCTTTTGAGCTGCTTCATCGTCAGGCATTTCAACAAAGCCGAAGCCTTTACTTCTGTTTGTAAATTTGTCTGTGATAACTTTTGCAGAGCTAACTTCTCCGTACTCTTCAAATAATTCTTGTAATTCGCCGTCCTTAACACTATAAGGTAAGCTTCCAATAAAAATGTTCATTAAAAAATAAATTAAAAATTTCGTGCAAAAGTAATCATTTTTTTCATACTGCAAAAAAAATAAAATATTTATTTCGTAATAAATTATATTTATCAAAATAACTATCTTTGCCAATTAGAAATGATAATATTGATATTATTACAATAAGTATTTAATTCATTATAAATAAACAGATTAAATGGGTGTAGTTGCAAGGCAAAGTATAAAGGGTTCAATCGTCAATTATATTGGCACAGGCATAGGTTTTATCACAACATTTTTTGTTCTTACAACAACTTTAACCGCTACCGAAATAGGCATTACCAGAGTATTGATAGAAATTGCCACAGTGTTTGCAGGCTTTGCACAATTAGGTACAAGTTCGTCTATAATAAAATTTTACCCTTATTTCAAAGACGAAAAATCTCACGATAACGGCTTCTTCTTCTGGACATTAGTAATTCCTTTTATAGGCTTTTTGATATACGGATTCTTATTCCTGCTTCTAAAAGCTCCTGTAGAGTCATTTTTTGCAAAAGAATCTCCGGAATTTATTCCATACTACTACTTTATTTTTCCGTTAGGATTTTTTATGCTGTATATGGCAATTTTTGAAACCAACTCAAACGTCCTTTTAAGAATTGTCGTACCTAAATTTGTCCGCGAAATATTAGTACGTGTACTCACACTTGCTTCTTATCTGATATATCATTGCGGAATAGTTAACTTTTACGGCTTTATCATCATTTTCTGCTCTATTTATGCTGTGGCAGCAATAATTGACCTTATATATTTGTTGTCATTTAAACGAATCTCATTAAAGCCAAATTTTAAAGTCATAACAAAATCGTTAAAAAGAGAATATTTGTTGTACACCTCTTTCTTAATAGTAGCAGCTCTTGCCGGACAAATCACGCCGGCTATAAATACGTTCTTCATCTCTAACAAAATGGGACTGCATTTTACCGGCATATACACAATAGCTCTATTTATGGCTTCTATGATTGACATCCCTTACAGGTCTTTGGGGGCTATCTCGCAACCACATCTTTCGCAAGCAATGAAAGATAACGACATAAAAACAGCCAATGTATTATGCAAAAAAGTCTCGCTACATCAACTGATTGCCGGTTCTTTTATATTTTTTGCCATTTGGATAAATGTTGATTTGTTCTTTGAGCTATTACCCAACGGCGACCAGTACGCTCCTGCAAAATGGGTATTCTTTTTCTTAGGACTGTCCCGTATATACAACTCCGTGTTAAGTATAGGCACATCAGTACTCGCATACTCAAAATATTATTATTATTCACTGATATTTACTGCAATACTTACAGTTTCAGCCATCTTTCTCAACATAAAACTAATCCCTCTGTACGGTATGGAAGGCGCAGCAATCGCTTCTCTTTTAGCTTATGTCATAAACTATGCCTTGTTGTTGGGACTTGTCGGATTTACAATAAAAACAAATCCGTTCTCATTTAATCAGGTTAAAGTAATAATTATAATATTGATAATGTTTCTATTCAACTATCTGTTAGTAACATTTGTAAAACCGATGATATTGTCAATAAACATTAACTCGCTGGTAGCCAAATCCATAGATGCAATACTCCGCACCAGTATTTTATCCGCATTAGGAGTAATAACAATCTACAAATTAAAAATCTCCAATGAGATAAACACGCTGATAGACAGATTTATCCATCTGAATCGATTTATCAAATAATCAATTTAAGATAACTTCTTTTTCATATTTGTTAAAGAGACGAACACTAAATAAGCTAAACAAACAAGTGTAACTATAAAAGCATATTTAGGGTCGAAGTTGGCAGCATAACCGGTCAACAACGGAACAAAAGCTGCACCGACTATTGCTGTTGTCATCAAGCCGGAGATTTCGTTAGATTTATCCGGATATCTATCAATACAGATAGAAAAAATCAGTGGAAATATGTTTGCAAAGCCTATTCCTATCAATATGAAACTCAGCCATGTAGTAAATGCGTTATAAGGCAGGAACAGCAACACATTGCCAACGATAGAAATAAGTATTGTGATAAACAGAAACACATTTGGTTTAATTACTCTCAGAGCTGCGCCGCCGACAAATCTACCTACGAACAAAGCCACAATTAACACGATATTACCTATGGTAGACGGTATTCCCGGGTTTGTTGTCATCAATACTGATGGAATACGGTTAAACATTGAAGCCTCTGCACCGCAATAAAAGAATATGCCGAGAAACATTATCATGATATACGGATTTTTCAAAGTGCGCAAGCAATTGACAAATGTTGTAGGTTTAGTTTCCTCCTTTTCTATTTTATTCGGAACAAATTTTATTACTAACAGCAACGTTATAAACAAGATAGCGGCAAATATCGGAAATAATATTCTAAAGCCGATGTTGACAGCTTCATTTTCAGCATTTAAAGAGAACCACGCATATTTCATCAACTTAGTTCCCACGATAGCAATAATCAAAGATGTTGACAACGTACCTATAGCCTTCACAGATTGTGCAAAAGACAAATTACTTGAATACTTACCTTCCGGCGACACATCGCGCATCAATGGATTTCCAGACACCTGCAATATTGTAGCTCCGGCTCCCATCAGCAATACAGCCGCAAAAATCACATACAGATTAAAAGCAATTATAGGTAACAATGCACCCAACAAAAACAGCAACAAGCCCATAATCAACATTTTCTTTTTCCCGATTTTAGACTGTTGGACTCCCATTGGAACAGACAGCACGCCGAACATAATCATTCCTGAGAAAGAAACAAACGAAGCGGTGAAAGGTGAAACGTTGAATGCTTTTTCGATAATTGAGACAAGCTGCCCGGCGGCATCGCCAAAGCCCATGGCAAGAAATACCAAGAATACTGATACAAGAGATAAGGATTTTTTCATATTGCTATTTTTTATAATTATTGATTATATGCAGATTGCATAAATTGTAGAGCCGCAAAATTTTGCGGCTCTACAATTTATTCTTATAGTTTTGTTTCGACTATGTTCATAATTTCATTTTCAGCAGCTTCAGCCTTTGCGCTGATGTCGGCAGCTTTTGCAAGAATATCGTCTACAAATGTTTTATCTTCATAAGAAGCGGCATTTATTCTGACATTAAGGTATGCGCCGCGCACGCCGGCTCTTGCAGCCAAAGCACCAACACCCGCATCAGACACGGAGTTCGGATTGCCTATTTCAGCCATAGCCTTCATCACCTGCATAGATTCGTAGCACAGCTGCATAGTTTTAAATGGTACTTCTATTGCAAACTTGGTTGCCGCCTGTATTGCTTCATGACGAGCTGCTTTTTCTTCATCAGTTTTTTTAGGCAGCGCAAATGCGTCCATAATTTTATTGAAAGCATTAGTATCTTCATCGACCATTTTCACCAACAGGTCTTGATAATATTTACCTTTTACAGCCCAATCGGAGAACTCTTCCCAACGGTCGTCCCAGCCGCGCTTATGAGATGACAGATTAGCCACCATCGTGCCAAGTGCTGCTCCCATAGCTCCCATATACGCCGATATAGAACCGCCGCCCGGAGCCGGCGACTCGCTGGCTGTTTCTTCAGCAAAAGCTTTCAGATTCATATCTATCAAACGTTTGCCGCTATTATCTTCAAGCAAATATTCGATAACCTTCTTCTGTGGATCAAAAGGTGCTAAATCATCAAGTCCTAATGATTTCACAGCTATCTTTATAATTTCCGCATCGGAGATACCTGTTGAACGTTGTTGCTTTTTCAAGAAATAACGTCCTGCTTCCAACAAAGAATTTAATGGCACAAGTCCAACCAATTCGGAGCCGGTAACTCTTATTCCTCTTGCATCGGCTTTTTTACATACTTCCTCAAAAGCTTGATGCACAGAGCATACGGAGATGTCTGTTAAGTTCATGGATATTTGAGCGACACCATATTCTTCTATATACCAGCCTATAGCTTTTACAGATTTCAGCGTGCCTGGGGTATACACTTTGTTACCTTTTTCATCTTTTACAATTTTACCTGTCAAAGTATTACCTTCACGTTTTACTCTGCCTCTTTCTCTCACATCAAAAGCTATAGCGTTTGCACGCCTTACGGAGGTTGTATTCAGGTTCACATTGTAAGCTACTAAAAAGTTTCTTGCACCAACAGCGGTACAGCCGGTTTTAACGACACCATGAGTAAACTCCGCAGGACCGAAATCAGGCTTCCATTCAGGATTTACCAATTTATCCTTCAATCCTTCGTATTCTCCGGAACGACAATTTGCCAAATTCTTTCTTTCAGGCTTGTAAGCCGCTGATTCATAACAATATATAGGAATTTCAAGCTCTTCGCCTATTCTTTTCGCCAATTTATGTGCATATTCGACAGTTTCTTCCATAGAGATATTTGCCACCGGCACTAACGGACAAACGTCTGTTGCACCAAAACGCGGGTGTTCTCCATGATGTTTACTCATATCTATAAGCTCTCCGGCTTTTTTTACAGCTCTATATGCAGCTTCACAAACCGGTTCAGGTTCACCAACAAAAGTAACGACAGTCCTGTTTGTCGCCTTACCCGGGTCTACATCTAAAAGTTTAACACCCTCAACAGCTTTTATCTCATCTGTTATCTTTCCTATCAAACTCATATCGTTCCCTTCACTGAAGTTCGGAACACACTCAATCAATTGTTTCATACATTGTATTTTTATTGATGATTTCTCACCTTTTATATATTATTTTATGATATTAAATTAGTTCGCAATGAACTAAATATTAGCTTGTTTATATGCTTTAAGAGTATTTTGTATCAAGCCTGTGATAGTCATAGGACCAACGCCGCCCGGAACCGGCGTTATATAACCGGCGACTTTAGATACATTCTCAAAATCCACGTCTCCTAATAAAGCATAACCCGACTTTGTTTCTGTCGATTCCACTCTATTAGTACCCACATCTATTACCACTACGCCTTTTCTAACCATATCAGCCGTGATAAATCCGGGCTTGCCGATAGCTGCGATAATTATATCGGCACTAAGACATAACTCCTTGATATTTGGTGTCTTGCTGTGGCAAAGTGTGACGGTACAATTTCCGGGATATGCTTTACGCGACAGCAAAATAGCAGCAGGAGTGCCAACTATGTTGCTTCTGCCGACTATTACGCAATGTTTACCCTCTGTTTCTATTTTATAATATTCAAGAAGTTTGACTATACCATAAGGAGTTGCCGGCAAAAAAGTATCCATGCCTGCTACCATCTTCCCAACACTTTCAGGGTGGAAACCGTCTACATCTTTTTTAGGATCTATTGCATTAATAATCACATTCTTATCTATAGATGCAGGAAGTGGCAACTGAACAATGATGCCATCAATATCTGCATCTCTGTTCATAAAATCCACAACCTTAAGAAGTTCGTCTTGTGTAGTCTCAACAGGCATTTTATACACAGAAGAAGTTATACCCACAGCATGACATGCTTTTTCTTTATTACTGACATAAGTCATACTTGCAGGGTCTTCCCCTACAATGATAGCCACGAGATGCGGAGCTCGCTTGCCTGAGTCCAAAATTCCGGCGACTTCTTTTTTTATTTCTTCTTTAATAGCTGAAGAAACCAATTTTCCATCAATCAGCGTCATATATAATTATCTTTTTGTTTATATTAAAATATTTAAACATTATACTCAATCGAAGAACAATTCAGCAGCAAGATTTTTCGCAACTTACGGGCGTCTCATATTTCTCAGCATTTTAGCTTTTCCGCCACTTGCTGTCATCATCTTCATCATTTTTCGCGTATCGCCAAACTGTTTTAGCAACTGGTTTACTTCCTGAACCGAGGTGCCGCTGCCATTAGCTATCCTCTTACGTCTACTGCCGTCTATGAGTAAAGGATTTTCTCTTTCTTCCGGTGTCATCGAATATATAATTGCCTCTATACCGTTAAAAGAATTGTCATCGATATCCACATCTTTGAGAGCTTTGCCCATGCCGGGTATCATTCCCATAAGATCTTTCATATTGCCCATCTTTTTAATTTGTTTGATTTGTTGTAGAAAATCATCAAAATTAAAGGTGTTTTTAGCTATTTTACGTTGAAGTTTTTTAGCTTCTTCGGCATCAAATTGTTCTTGTGCTTTCTCTACAAATGACACAATATCACCCATGCCAAGTATACGGTCAGCCATACGTTTAGGATAAAACACATCCAAAGAGTCGACTTTTTCGCCAAGACTGACAAATTTTATTGGCTTATCTACAACAGCCTTTATTGATATTGCAGCACCGCCGCGGGTATCGCCATCAAGTTTAGTAAGTACAACGCCGTCATAATCTATTTTATCATTGAAAGCCTTGGCGGTATTCACAGCATCTTGACCTGTCATAGAGTCAACTACGAATAAAGTTTCATGAGGAGAAACGGCATCTTTTACGGCAGCTATTTCGTTCATCATTTCTTCATCAACAGCAAGACGCCCTGCAGTATCTATGATAACTGCCGAAAAGCCATAATCTTTTGCATATTTTATCGCATTCTTTGCAATTTGAACAGGCTTTTTATTATCGGGTTCGGAATAAACCTCAACATTTATTGATTCGCCTAAAACTTTAAGCTGATCTATAGCGGCAGGACGATATACGTCACCGGCAACCAAAAGAGGTTTTTTGCCACGTTTAGTCTTTAAAAAATTAGCCAACTTAGCCGAAAAAGTAGTTTTACCCGAACCTTGCAAACCTGCAATAAGTATGATAGCCGGATTGGGCTTAATATTAATTTCCGTATGTTCTTCGCCCATCAATTTTGCCAACTCGTCATGAACAATTTTCACTAACAACTGACTTGGTGAAACAGATGTCAATATTTTTTGACCTATAGCCTTATCTTTGATGTCATCTGTAAAACTTTTAGCTACTTTATAGCTCACATCAGCTTCTATTAAAGATTTACGGACATCTTTAAGTGTCTCTGCAACATTGATTTCTGTAATATAGCCCTGACCTTTCAATATTTTGAAAGACCTTTCCAATCTATCGCTTAAACTTTCAAACATATTTCTTATTTTTAGCTGCAAAGATACATTAAGTTTTTCAAACTACGCAAAAGGCTGAGAAAAAAACGTACGCGTAGATTCATTAGCATTGCGAAAATCACAAAATTGCCTTTCAGTTGTTATATTAAAGATAATATTTCTGCCGGTTTATCAACTATTTGCCAAGCTCCATTTTCTATAAGTTCCTCACGAGTACGAAAGCCCCATGTTACACCGACAGGCAACAAGCCGGCATTACGAGCCGTTTTCATATCTACATTAGAATCACCAACATAAAGAGTATCGGCTTTAGACGCACCTGCTTTGTCAATGATTGTATATACCATTGTCGGATTTGGTTTCACGGGCATATTATCGCTTTGCCCCATCTTAGCCACAAAATTTATTTCAGGGAAGAAGTATTCTAAAAGTTCATCAACACCAGACTGAAATTTATTTGAAGCGACAGCAATCATAATACCTCTGTTTGCCAATTCTTTAAGCAAATCTTTTATACCTTCATACGGATAAGTTTTGTCATGGATATGTTGTTTGTAATATTCTATAAACTCAGCTCTTATCTGTGTCACATATTCCTTGTCGCGATGTTCTTCCGGCAATGCGAGCTCAATAAGTTTTGAGATTCCGTTACCGACAAAATTGTTGTAATCAGCAAGTGGATGCTCCGGA
>JALNXP010000092.1 GCA_023230285.1 Bacteroidales bacterium
GCCTTGGCAGCATATATTGACATTGCGCTAATTCAACCTGAACTTTTGAATGCGCCGTGCGTGCGTTACGCGCAAAAATATCAAGTATCAAACTCGTGCGGTCTAAAACTTTACGACATAAAACTTCTTCTAAATTCCTTAACTGTGAAGGTGTCAGCTCATCATCAAAAATTACGTTGTCGGCTTCCATCTCTTCCACAGCCTGTTTTAACTCCTCTAATTTCCCCTTCCCTACATAAGTTCGCGGATTCGGAAACTCAAGATTCTGATACACCCGGTAAACCTCTACCCCACCGGCAGTTTCATACAAAAACGATAACTCATCTAAATAATCTTTTACTTGCTCGTACTTCTGATCCTTACAAATTACACTTACAAGTATTCCCTTTTCTATAACCGGAGCTGTATCTATCATAATTTTAAAGTTTAATTCTCACGACAAAAGTAAGCAAAATCAAAAAATAAAATCAAAAAATAATAATATAAATTTTATAACTATCTTTGCAGTTTCAATAATGCTTAAATTAACATTTTACTTTTTATGGAAAAGGAAAAAAATTTGTTTGAACAGTTTCCTCCAATATCTACCCAAGAATGGGAAGACCTTATTATCAAGGACTTAAAAGGAGCAGACTATGAAAAGAAACTCGTTTGGAAAACTAACGAACGTTTTTCGGTAAACCCTTTTTACAGAGCTGACGACCTCGATGTCGCTTATCATTTATCTAAAAACGGCACTTTTAATTATGCTAAAAAGAACGCCGATTGGAAAATAAGGCAAGATTTCATTGTTAATGACGTCGAAGAAACCAATAAACTTATCGGCAAAGCCATCAACAACGGTGTAAATTCTATCGGCATAGATGTAAGCGGCTTTGAAGTTGTAACTAAAGAAGTTTTATACAAAACTCTATCCGGCATTTGCCCTGAATGTATCGAAATTAATATTATCTGCAACAAACAAGCTCTCAATGTTTTAGACCTTGTCAAAGAATATTTCGAAAAAGAAAAATTAGATGCAGATAAAGTTCATATCAACATAGAATATGACCCTTTTGCTGATTTTGTCTTTGAAGGAGAAAATTGTATCAACGGCATAGATACTCTCAGAGAATTAATTCTCGGCTGTTCTTTTGCTCCTAATATGAGAGTTGGCGTTATCAATGCCTCCGCATTCGGTAATTGCGGTTCTGCTTTGGTCGAAGAACTCGCTTTTGGATTGAATGAAGCTGCTGATGTATTAGACTTCCTTACCGAAAGCGGCTTGAATATTGATAATATCACAAAGAGAATAAAATTCCAATATAGCATCGGCTCTAATTATTTTATGGAAATAGCCAAGATACGCGCCGCTCGCTATCTGTGGGGAAAAATAGTGGAAGCATATAAGCCAAAAGAAAATAACGAAATGTATATCCACGCCGTTACCTCATCATGGAACAAAACTTTATACGATCCTTATGTTAACATGCTGAGAACTACAACAGAAGCTATGTCGTCCATCATCGGGGGCATTAATTCACTTACTGTTTTGCCTTTCAACTTTATCACAACAAATAATGATGACTTCGCTCTAAGAATAGCAAAAAATCAACAAATATTGCTCAAAGAAGAATCTCACTTCGATAAAGTTAACGACCCTGCTGCCGGTTCTTATTACATAGAATTTTTAACTAACCAATTTATCGAAATTGCATGGAAACAATTCTTATCCGTAGTAGAAAAAGGCGGCTTTATCAGCTGTTTTAAAGAAAACTATATTCAAAATGTGATTTCTGAAACCGCTACAAAACGTAATACCGCCATTGCAACAAGAAGAGAAAACTTTATAGGTGTTAACCAATTCCCGAATATTACAGAATCTATTGATTTTGAACTTGTTCCGGAAAAGACAGAAGAAAAAGAAGAACCTTCTTGCTGCTGCTGTGAAGATAATATCAATACTTTCAATACATTACAACCATATAGAGGTCCGGAAGCTTTTGAAAGATTAAGGCTGAAAACCGAATTATACACAAAACAAACAGGTAAACGTCCACGCGTATTTCTATTGACCTACGGCAGTTTGTCAATGCGTATCGCTCGCGCCGGCTTCGCTTCCAATTTCTTCGGCTGCATCGGCTTCGAAATTATCAACAATAACGGCTTTGCTTCTGTAGAAGTAGGTATTACCGCCGCTAAAAACGCAGAAGCCGACATAGTCGTTATTTGTAGTGCCGACGAAGAATATGCTTCTATCGCACCTCAAATATATAAAGGACTTAAAGATACTTCCGTTGTCGTTGTTGCCGGCTATCCCAAAGATGATATGGATAAACTGACAGCCGCCGGTGTCACCAACTTTATTCACGTTAAAACTAATGTATTAGAAAGTTTAGAAAATTTCCAACGTTTAATAATCAAATAGTAAGATATGCAACCGAATTATAAAGATATTGACATTAATGAACATGCCGATACCAATCATATAGAAAATGGAAATTCGTGGTTAACAGACGAGCAAATCAAGATAAAAGACAGTTTTTCCAAAGAAGACTTAAATAATTTTGAACATTTGGAATATGCTGCCGGTCTACCGCCGTTTCTGAGAGGTCCCTACTCTACCATGTATGTAATGCGCCCTTGGACAATCCGCCAATATGCAGGCTTTTCTACTGCTGAAGAATCTAATGCTTTTTACCGCCGCAATCTTGCTGCCGGTCAAAAAGGTTTGTCTATCGCTTTTGACTTGGCTACTCACCGCGGCTACGACTCCGACCACCCGAGAGTAATCGGCGATGTTGGTAAAGCCGGTGTCGCTGTAGATTCTATATTAGATATGAAAATCTTGTTTGACCAAATTCCTTTAGACAAAATGTCCGTGTCTATGACAATGAACGGTGCCGTTTTACCTATTTTGGCATTCTACATAGTCTCCGGTTTAGAACAAGGTGTAAGTTTAGACCAAATGCAGGGAACTATCCAAAACGACATTCTGAAAGAGTTTATGGTTAGAAATACTTATATCTACCCACCGGCACCTTCTATGAAAATTATTGGAGACATCTTCAAGTTTACGTCACAAAATATGCCGAAATTCAACAGTATCAGCATCTCCGGTTATCACATACAGGAAGCAGGTGCTACGGCAGACATAGAACTCGCTTACACTTTGGCTGATGGCTTGGAATACCTGAGAACAGGCATAAATGCAGGCATTAAAATTGATGATTTTGCCCCACGCTTGTCATTCTTCTGGGGTGTCGGCATGAACCATTTTATGGAAATAGCAAAAATGCGAGCAGCAAGAATGTTGTGGGCAAAGATTGTTAAGACATTCAACCCGCAAAATCCTAAGTCAATGGCATTGCGTACTCACTGCCAAACATCAGGCTGGAGCTTGACAGAACAAGACCCGTTCAACAATGTTGCACGTACTTGCATCGAAGCTATGGGCGCAGCTTTAGGGCATACACAGTCACTACATACTAATGCCCTCGACGAAGCTATCGCACTGCCCACAGATTTCAGCGCACGCATAGCCCGTAATACACAGCTGTATATACAGGAAGAAACTAACATCTGCCGCACAGTCGACCCATGGGCAGGCTCTTATTATATCGAATATCTTACTAACGAAATCGCCCATAAAGCATGGGATTTGTTACAGGAAGTCGAAAAACTCGGCGGCATGGCAAAAGCTATCGAAACCGGCGTGCCTAAAATGAGAATAGAAGAAGCCGCAGCCCGCAAACAGGCTAAAATAGATACCGGCACTACTACTATCGTAGGTATCAACAAATACCGCCTCGAAAAAGAAGCTCCTATCGAAACCCTCGAAGTCGATAATACCGCCGTCCGTGAAGCTCAACTTCGCAGACTTGCAGAACTGAGAGCAAACAGAAATAACGATGACGTGAAAGCCGCTTTAGATGCTATCACAAAATGCTGCGAAACCGGTGAAGGTAACTTACTCGAACTCAGCATTGACGCAGCTAAAAAACGCGCTTCTCTCGGCGAAATATCTAATGCATGTGAAAAAGTTTTTGGAAGATATAAAGCAGTGATACACTCAATTTCAGGTGTCTATTCTTCAGAATCTAAGAATGACCCGCAATTTGCTAAAGCTCAACAATTAGCAGAAGAATTTGCTAAAAAAGAAGGTCGTAGACCACGTATTATGATAGCGAAAATGGGACAAGACGGTCATGACCGCGGCGCTAAAGTAGTCTCTACCGGTTACGCCGACATAGGCTTCGATGTCGATATGGGTCCGCTATTCCAAACACCGGAAGAAGCCGCCCGACAAGCTGTCGAAAATGATGTCCACGTATTGGGCGTCTCAAGTTTGGCAGCAGGTCATAAAACATTAGTCCCGAAAGTTATCGAAGAACTCGAAAAATTAGGCAGAGGCGACATCATGGTAATTGTCGGCGGCGTAATACCCCCACAAGATTACCAATTCTTATACGATGCCGGCGCCGCTGCCATCTTCGGACCAGGTACCAAAATCACAGACGCAGGTATCAAAATCCTCGAACTCCTTATGGAAACAACCAAATAAAAAAAAGCCGCACATTGATGCGGCTTTTTTATTGCCTTATATCATTTTTGTAATTTCTGCCAATCAGGCATACGCTCAACGACAAGCGACAACACTTTATGGAAGTATTGTCGTCACAAGCTCAAACATCGTAAAAAAACATTAAACAAAACATTGCCTATCTTAAATAGGATAAGCATAGACCTACGGCACGCTGTTTATATGAATCTAAATTACCGGCTACCAAGTAGAGACGCAAAATTTGCGTCTCTAATACTTACCAATTACAAACATGCGATTCCTACGGAATCGTGGGCAACTGTGTCATAAATTTCAGGCTATAAACATGCGACCCCTTCGGGGTCATGTCAAAGGATTTATAAACTGACAAGGCAAACCCAAAATTGTTGCAAAGCAACAATGCAGACCCGCCTTGGCTGATGTGGTTGTGACGCAGCGGAAGACTTTTGTAAAAGTAAAAAATCACTTAAAAATCACTTTTGTAAAAGTAATTTACTATCTTTGCAAAAAATAGTAAATTATGAATATTAATGATCTTCAACCACTTGTCACAATTTATCATAGATTGTTATCAAATGTAAACCTTGATTTTAAAAGATACCTTTATTATAAAATTAATTGGAACACAAGACTTGTCGCTATTAAGGGATCGCGAGGCGTTGGTAAAACTACTATGATTCTACAAAGAATAAAAGAATCTTTCTATAATGTTGATGAAGCCTTCTACGTATCTTTAGATAATTTGTGGTTTAAGACTCATTCTTTGGAAGATTTAGTTGAGTATTTTTATACTCACGGCGTTATAAATCTTTTTTTTGATGAAGTACATAAATATCCTGATTGGATCGCAATACTTAAAAATATTTATGATAATTATCCCGACTTAAATATCGTATATACAGGTTCGTCTATGCTTGAAATTGACTATTCAAAAACAGATCTGTCAAGACGACAATCTGTTTACACTTTAAACGGCTTGTCTTTTAGAGAATATCTTGAATATGAAAAAGTTCTTAATATAACATCAATTAACATCACAAATTTACTTGAAAATCATGTTAAGTATGCCATTGATATCACCGGTAAAATAAAAGTTCTACAGCATTTTGATAAATATCTGCAAGTAGGATATTATCCTTTTTTTAAAGAAGCCGGCGATGATTATAATATGAGACTTGCTGAAATTATTAATTTAGTAATTGACAGTGATTTACCTGCCGTTGAAGATATAACTTTTGCTACTGTTCAGAAAACAAAAAAATTATTAATGATCATTGCTCAAAGTGTTCCATTTATTCCAAATATAAGTCAACTTTGCTCACAACTTGAAACGACAAGAGATTTGTGTATTAAATTGATGTATACTCTTCATAAAGCCGGTATTTTATATTTAATGTCAGAAAAAATAAAAAGTTATAAACAACTCATAAAACCGGACAAAATATTTCTTAATAGCACTAATTTGATGTATGCTCTTTCATCAAATGTAAATGATGGAAATCTAAGAGAAACTTTTTTTGCCAATCAGGTTGGAAACATATATTCTTTGATACTGCCTAAAATTGGAGATTTTTTAGTAGATGAAAAATATTTGTTTGAAGTTGGAGGTAAAGGAAAAACATTTACACAAATTGCAGATATTAAACATAGCTTTCTCGCCATTGATGATATTGAAATTGGGAATGGAAATAGAATACCTTTATGGATGTTCGGATTACTATATTAATAAAAAGGCATGTCTTGATAAAATCAGACATGCCTTAATTATTTCATAATTAATATTTTACCCCAACAAAGGTTTCAAAATACCAAATAAGATACAAGCAACAATAAATGTAATAATAATATTGAAACTCTGCGCCGTCAAGAAGGCTTTCAAAGATTTTCTATTTTCCTTTGAAAATATTTCTTTAAAACGTGTTTCAAGTCCGATGCAGACGAAAGCTATTGAAAAGAAAATACCTTGAAATCCTTTAGCTAACGATTTATAAGAACCTGTAATACCATCAATATCAAACTTTCCGCTGAACCATATACTGAAAACTACGGAAGCTATTATCATACCTACAACAAATTTTGGAAAACGGTCCCAGATAACTCTTGCGGATACTTTTTCTACTCCCTGTTTATTTCTCAACGACCAATAAAGAGAGATGAAGAAAGCTGCAACGCCGATAAGTACATTTTGAGATGCTTTAACGATGACGGCAGTTTCGCCGGCTTCTTCGCCAAGCAGTCCGCCGGAAGCAGCAACAGCAGCAGTGGTGTCAATAGTTCCACCCATCCATGCACCGCCAACTTGCGCTATCACAGACGGATCATCAAATAATAATGGAAGTATCCACTTCGCTAACAACGGCATGATATAAAGCATAGGAATAGCAATAACCATGACTAAAGAGATAACATAGCTGAGCTTTTTCTCGTTACCTTTTATTGTGCCACAGGTTGCAATAGCTGCAGATACACCGCATATAGATACTGATGAAGCAAGCATAGTAGCCATCTCATCATCAACACCAAAACGTTTACGCGAAATCCAGAAAGCAAAATACCATACAGAAAGTACTACAATGAGAGCTTGTGCCAAACCATAAGCTCCCGACTTCATAACTTCTCCGAAAAGTACTGTGGCTCCTAAACAGACAATACCTATCTTAATATAAAACTCACTCTGAATAGCCGGCTTTAACCACTTTGGAGTCTTAAAACAATTGCTGATTATAAGTCCAAAGAAAACAGCAAATAAAACAGCTTCTAAACCGTATTCTTTGCAAAATGGTATGCTGGCACACAATTGAGCCAATAAAGTTAAAGCGAAAATTACAAGAAAGGAAAGAAAAACACCCTTTACCGACTTACGAAGTACTAAAGCTGAACCGTAAATAATAATCAAAAGAAAAATAAATATATATAAAGCATCAACCCAACCACCAATAGTGTTCAATGTTTTAACATTCAACATTTTAGGTACATGCGTGGGAAAGATTACAGCAAGTGCAAGAATAATAAAACCAATTATGACAATCAGCCACTCTTCAGAAATTTTAAATTTTTTCATTATAGTTAATTTTTGAGATTTTTAGTGTTAAATAATTGCGGGTTGATAATTAAAGACAAATATGCCCATTGATTGAAATGTAAATCGGTTTCTACACCCTTGATAATGTTGGTGTTGTCTGAATTAAAATATGTACTCCACCCACCTTCTAAAGCAACATTTTTAACTATTTTATATTTAAGTTTGATGTCAAGCTCAGAACCTAATTTTTTACCGCTACATTCTTCATTTTGGATGTCTTTTTGTGTGGTCATAAAATGATATGTTACTTCTGCATTGATTTTATTTTTCAAGAAACCGTATTTTAAACCACCATAATAATCTACCAAACCTTCTGTCGGAACACTTTTCCAATATTCCATTGAACCGTTAAAACTATGATTTGAACCGTAAAGTTTATTCCATGTATTGTCTTCAGCAGCATCTTCATCGGTTCCCGAATAATAATCCATACCAACGAATATACCTAAATTGTTAATTATGTTATAATCAATTTTTACAGCTCCGAAATAAGCATTCAAATCTTTATGAACCAATAAGTTATCAACATAAGTCGTTTTTGAATAACTGTTTCCAAATTGATAATATCCTGTCAATGTGAAACTTAAAGGAAATTCTTTATTATTTAACTCAAAATTAGCTCCTGTTGTATAGCGACCAAAATGACCGTCTACATAATCTACTCCTAAAGTATCGGTCTGAATATTCTGAAAGCCTTCACCTACAAAAATTGCACCGGCTTTTAACCCATTCTCAAAGCTTTTTTCTAATCTTAAATAACCTAAACTTTGATATAATTTAGTGTCATCGTTAAATAAAGTCTCATGCAATACTTCACTTGGATTATTGTATGCAAACCCTAAGTCGGCACGGAATTTAATGTCTTTATTATTATATTTCAATAAAGCTAAATCGTGAGCCTTTCCTGTATTAGTCCAATTAGAAGTCGAAAATAAACGATTATAATCATAAGCAATTGCCTGACGACCAATTGTAAATGTAAAATCAGGTATTAATTTTAGCTCTACCCAACCTTCATATAGATTAAGACCTATATTT
>JALNXP010000159.1 GCA_023230285.1 Bacteroidales bacterium
AAAATAAACAATTACAATCAGATAAAGAGAACTCTCCCGCCTGAAGTTAAATTAGTGGCTGTATCTAAGTTCCAACCTGTGGAAAATATCATGACACTTTATAATGTCGGTCAACGCTGTTTCGGCGAAAATAGACCATTGGAGTTGCGTGATAAACATGTAAACCTCCCTAAAGATATTGAATGGCATTTTATTGGTAACCTGCAAACTAATAAAATTAAATATATTATTAGCTATGTGTCTTTAATACATAGTATTGCAACGTCTAATTTAATGTTAGCTGTAGATAAAGAGGCTGAAAAAGTTGATAGAGTGGTGGATGTGCTTATAGAATTTCATGTAGCCCGTGAAGAGTCTAAACATGGCTTCAGTATAAAAGAAGCTAAGCAGTTTCTCGCTTCAACAGAGTTTTCTAACATGAAGCATATCCGTATTGTCGGCGTTATGGCTATGGCTTCGCTAACTTCCGATATGGACGAGGTTAGAACTGAGTTTAAAACCATTAAAAGCTATTTTGACGAACTTAAAAACTTATATTTTGCAGATGCTCCTTGGTTTAAAGAAATCTCCATGGGAATGTCTCACGACTATACTATCGCTGTGGAAGAAGGTGCTACTATGGTGAGAATAGGAACGGCTATTTTTGCAGATTAATGCTTTACAATATTTATCCGCCAAAGTCATCATAAAATATCATGTTTTCATCTACCCCTAAATTGTCAAGCATCTTTAAAACAGCTTTCAACATTAAAGGTGGTCCACAGATATAATATTCAATGTCCTCAGGATATTTATGTGCCTTTAGATAATTCTCGTATATAACTTCATGAATAAAGCCTGTATAGCCTGTCCACTTGTCTTCAGCTAATGGATCTGAAAGTGCTATGTTGAAATTGAAGTTATCATTGTTGTGAGCAATTTCTTCAAAGTCGTTGACGTAGAATAATTCTCTTACCGACCGACCGCCATACCAAAATGTCACCTTTCGCTTTGTATGCTGCGTTTTGAATAAATCAAAGATATGAGATCGCATTGGTGCCATGCCGGCACCTCCACCTATAAACATCATCTCATTATTGCTGTCATGGAGGAAAAACTCTCCGTAAGGTCCTGAAATATTCACCTTGTCGCCGGCTTTTAGAGAATATAAATACGAAGAGCATATTCCCGGATTTACATTCATAAGAGTGCCTTTACTTTTGTCAAATGGTGGTGTTGCAATCCTGACGTTTAACATAATTCTGTCATTTTCTTGCGGATGATTTGCCATGGAATAAGCTCGCGATGTATGCTCACCGTTTTTCATGACAAGATTGAAAAAATTCATCCGTTGCCAATCATTAATGTATTCATTATCAATGATAAAATCTTTGTAGTTGATGCAACATTTTGGAACGTCAACTTGTATGTAGCCGCCGGAACGGAAATCTATCTTATCATCTTCAGGCAGTTTTACAACTAATTCTTTTATGTAAGTTGCAACGTTGTGGTTTGAGATAACTTCACATTCCCATTTTTTTACGCCGAATACTTCTTTAGGTATCTCAATAGACATGTCTTCTCTGACTTTTACTTGACAAAAAAGCCTGTAATTGTCTTCTTGCAACTTTTTATTTATAAGTGTTTTTTCTGTTGGAAGTATGCTGCCGCCACCGGATAAAACCCTGCCTTTGCATGTGCCGCAAGTGCCACCGCCACCACATGCAGAAGGCATAAAAATATGCTCGTCTCCAAGTGCTTGCAATAAACTGCAACCACGCTCGTGCTGTATGTCTTTTTCTTCATTTATATGTATCTTTACATTCCCTTCAGGCACTAATTTCTTTCTTGCAAATAATAAAATTGCCAATAAAATCCATATAATTGAAAAGAAAATTATTAATGCGATAAGCAATGTTGTCATGAGTTTCGTTTTTGCAAAAGTAGCATAAAATTTTGATAATAAGCAGTCGTTTTTTGTCATTTTAGAAATAAATATAATTCAGGATAAAGAATTTTTTAGATTAACAGAAGTTTGATTTATGACAATTGAAAAAATTAATGTACCTTTGTAAACTCATTTGAAAAAAATTTTTTTATGATTAACAGATTACGTACTGTCGTAGAACAATGGCTGATGTCTTCAGGAATGTCACAATCGGTTGCGCATAATTTGCAATTTCTGATGAATTTTATTTTTATTATTGTTATTGCCGTAGTTTTGTACTATATCTTTAATTATTTGTTGCGAACCATAGGTAAATCCATTATCAAAAAAAGTAAAAATCAAATTGATGATATTTTGCTGGAAGGAAAATTTTTTAAACGACTTGGCTTGTTGATACCGCTGATGTTTATTGATGCCGGAGTCGGAAATATGATTGAATATTTTCAATTTGGCTTTAGATATATTTCTGTTATTATTGATGCGTCTTATGTATTAGTGTTTTTATCTATAATTCATTCCATCCTTAGCACTTGGGAGGTAATGTATGCAAAGAAAAACGATAATAAAAGGTCTATAAAAAATATTGTACAGGCTATTAATTTAATTATTGGTATAATTGCCGGAGTGGTAATAATTTCTATACTCTTAAATAAAAGTACATCAATTATACTCAAAAGTTTTGGCGCAATGTCGGCTTTATTAATGTTAGTGTTTAAAGATACTATACTCGGCTTTATTGGCGGTATACAGTTGGTGACAAATAATATTGTTGTTATAGGAGATTGGATAGAGATGCCTCAATATGGTGCCGATGGCAATGTTATAGAAATTTCTTTAGTAACGGTTAAAGTCCAAAATTGGGATAATACAATTACTACAATTCCTACTTATAGTCTTATTTCAGGCTCGGTTAAAAATTGGCGACTTATGTCCGATTTAGGTAAAAGACGTATCAAAAGAGCCGTCTATATTGATATGTCAAGTGTGAAGTTTTGTGATGACACTTTTTTGAATAAAATTAAACAAAATCCGATACTTGATAAATTCATGAATGCCAAAATGTTAAATACAACTGATTATAATGTTGATATTCAGCATAATAGTGGTGATGGGAGTGTCGACAAACTTACTAATTTGGGGGCGTTCAGGTCGTACTTATTGTATTACTTGCGCAATAACCCATTGATAGATAATAATTCTACTCTTCTTGTCAGACAACTTCAATCATCTAATTATGGTATCCCAATTGAAATATATGTGTTTACTAATACTTCGGATTGGAAAACTTATGAAAATATTCAATCCGATATTTTTGACCATATTCTTGCATCTGTAAAATGGTTTGATTTAATAATATATCAAAGTCCTTCGTGGCACGATTATAAAACAAAAGAGTTGTTTAGTCTTAAACATTCCAATTCTAAAACAAATACCGATAAACCCGAAAAATAGCGAAGTTATTGTTATAAACTATTGTGATAAATAAAACAAGAACAGTTTATTAAATGAAATTTAACGTATATATCTATCTTTTTCTGTTAATCATTGATGTTGTTGCCGATGTATTATTGTTTGTGAACGAATACTATGTTCCGGCGGTTATTTTAGCTGCGGTGGCTATTATATTCATCATCTGCTTATTGAGAGCTTTTAATCATAATAAGCAAAAGCTTATCTTTATGCTAAATTCGTTGGAAAACGATGATTTTACATTCCGATTTGCTGAAGGTAAAGAAACTAAAGACTATCTGTTTAATTATACTTTAAATAGATTGAGGAATATTATGTCTAATGAAAAGCGTATTGCCAGAGAGAAAGAAAAATATTTTGAATTAATGCTTAATAATGTTGTTACCGGTATTATGACAATAAACAGTAGAGGCTCTGTGATACAACATAATAGTGTCGTTCTAAATATTTTCGGGCTGTCCATATTTACGCATGTAGCTCAATTGAGAAGGGTAGATGACAACCTTCCGGAGCTGATGTTGTCGCTGATTCCCGAAGATAGTTCAAAAAGTTTTTCTTTTTATAACGAAAAAGGACGTGTCAAGCTTTCTTTACGCTGTACTTATGTGGACATAAGAGGAGAAAAGTATAAGATAATAGTTGTCAATGATATTGCTGCCGAACTCGAAGAAAATGAACTTAATTCATGGTCTCAATTAATACGCGTTCTAACTCATGAAATTATGAATTCAATAACGCCAATATCTTCTTTAAGTGATTCAATGTTAGAACTTTATCCGGATAAAGATGATAATATCGGACAAGGACTTGAGGTGATAAGTACCACAAGCAAAGGTCTGATTTCTTTTGTCAATTCTTATAGAACATTAACACGTATTCCAATTCCGAAGAAAGCTGTTGTATTTGTAAAAGAACTTATAAATAAAGTGATAATATTAGAGAAAGATGATTTGCAGAATAATCATATAAAAATCGATTTTAAATTATCTGATGATGCTATTATGATATTTGCAGATGAAAACCTTATTTCACAGGTCTTGCTTAATCTTATAAAGAATGCAATTTATGCCGTCAGTGAGAATGATGGTAGCCGATGGATTAAAATTAATTGCTATATATCAAATAATGAAGATGTTATAGTCGATGTGACAAATAATGGACATTGTATAGGAAAAGAAGAACAAGAACAGATATTTGTTCCTTTTTATACAACTAAAAATTCGGGTACCGGTATAGGGCTTAGCATTTCACGACAAATTATGCGTCTTCATGATGGAAATCTTAAACTTAAGTCTTCCACAGAACAAGAAACTACCTTTTCTATGATTTTGAAATAAAACCTATAGGTTGTATTTTTTAAGTTTATTGTATAATGTCTGTCGCGTAATGTCAAGTTGTTGCGCTACTGCCGACAAATTCCAGTTATGCTTGGTTAAAGCTGCTTTAATAGCTTCTTTTTCAATGTCTTCTAATGTAAAAACAGCCGCATCGTTTGCTTCTACCTTAAAATCTTTTTGCACCAAAAATAAATCTCTATCTGTTAATTCCCCACTTTCTGCAAGTATTACCGCCTTTTCGATGGAGTGTTGTAACTCTCTTATGTTGCCACTCCAATGGTAGCTTTCCAACATAGTAGATGCTTTAGTATCAATGTTTTCAATGTTCTTGCCATATTTTTTACTGTACTTGGACAAAAAAATTAAAGCAAGTGGAATTATGTCTTCTTTCCTGTCTCTTAACGGCGGGATTGTAATGTGTATGGTGTTTATTCTATATAGCAAATCTTCTCTGAAAAGATTTTCAGTTACCATTTTTGACAAATCTTTATTTGTTGCACAGATCATTCTGATGTCTATAGGAATGATTTTATTGCTGCCGACTCGCGTTATCGTCCTGCTTTGTATCGCCGTTAATAACTTAGATTGTAGATGTAAAGGTATATTCCCGATTTCATCTAACAGCAGAGTGCCACCGGAGGCAACTTCAAACTTTCCAGCTCTGTCGACTTTGGCATCAGTAAAAGCACCTTTTACATGCCCGAATAATTCACTTTCAAATAATGATTCCGTCAAAGAACCAATGTCAACTGTTACCATGCTTTCGTGTCTGCGCCTTGATAATTTATGTATCTCGCGAGCCAACATGTCTTTGCCGGTGCCGTTTTCGCCTGTAATCAATATGTTTGCATCTGTAACAGATACTTTCTCTATCAAAGTGTGTAACTCTTGCATGCAAGAAGATTGCCCCCAAAACATCTCGCTGTCTTGCCGAATTTCATTTTTGATTTCTTTAAGCTGCTTTACTTCACGTTTTGATTTGCTTAATTCGTACGCAGCCGATAATGTGGCTACTAATTTTGCATTGTTCCATGGTTTGACAATAAAATCAAAAGCTCCCTGCTTTATGGCATTAACAGCTATGTCTATGTCTGCATAAGCCGTAAACAAAACAACTTCGGAGTAGGGAGAATGTTTCTTTATCTCCGATAACCAATAAAAACCTTCGTTACAACTG
>JALNXP010000160.1 GCA_023230285.1 Bacteroidales bacterium
TTTCCTAATATGGAATCTATATTCTTCAGCGACCTTGATGAAGGTGATGACTATGAAGTCGGCTGCTGGATTAACCGCAAAACAAAAATTAGAGCCGCTAAATAATTTGATAGATGTCTATCGATTAGCTACTCTTATGAAAAGTATAATTATAAAAATAAGACACAGACGTTTAAATAGTTTGTGTCTTATTTTGTATATAGTAATCGCTTTATCAATATCTTCTTGCATCAACCAAACAGATGTAGACAAAGCTAAAGAATTAAATAAAACTATTACAGATACATTACCAACCGAAGAACTTTATGACTTTTCAGTATCTTATAGCGAAAATGGAATTATAAAATTTGTAATTTCAGGACCTGTAGCATTTAATAAGCCCGATAAAAAAATCCTCGAATTTTCTGAAGGTTTTGAAGCAATTTTTTACGATATCAATATGCAGGAAAAAAGTTTCTTAAAAGCTGATTATGGTATTAATTATGAAAATGAAAAAATAATGAAGGCTCATACCAACGTTATTTTAACAAATTATGTTACTAAAGAAACTTTGAATACCGAAGAATTGATATGGGACCAAAATAAATCTGTGATATATACTGAAAAGTTTGTAAAAATTACAACAGAAACAGATGTTATTTATGGCGAAAACGGCTTTGAGTCCGATGAAACTTTTGAGAAATGGACAATTAAAAAACCGTCAGGTGATTTTCTAATTAAAGAAGAATAAATATGAAAAATATACCATTAATAGTATTATTAATTTCTTTTGCAGTGATTGCCTGCAAAAATTCGAAAGACGACAAAACTGTAAATAATCAGGCAGAAATTTCTTCAAAATCCGAATTTGTTTCGGAATTTAATAAAGATAGTGCGTATGATTTTGTAGATAGGCAAGTTGCATTTGGTCCGCGTGTTCCCGGAAGCGTAGCTCATGAGAAGTGTGCAGAATATCTTTACGATGAATTACAAAAATTTGCCGACACTGCAATAATTCAAAAGTTTAAAGCCCGCGTGTATAACGGAAAAACTTTTGATTCGAAAAATATTATCGGCAGTTATAATCTTAATGCACAAAAGAGAGTTCTACTTTGCTCTCACTGGGACTCCCGTCCGGTTGCAGACCACGACCCTAATCCTGATAACAGAAACACGCCGATAGACGGTGCTAATGACGGAGCCAGCGGCGTTGGCGTACTCTTGGAAATAGCACGACAACTGAGCATCAACAGACCTGATATAGGAATAGATATTGTGCTTTTTGACATAGAAGATTATGGTCCACCGGAAGATTATCAAAATAATAGCACCGGCGAAGAATGGGGACTTGGTGCACAATATTGGGCGCAAAATCCCCATGTCTTCGGATATTCGGCTCGCTATGGAATTTTGTTGGATATGGTTGGTAATGCTGATACAAGATTTTATCAGGAACAGTTTTCGATGTATTTTGCACAAGATGTGATAAACAAAGTCTGGAATACGGCTCACAAACTTGGATACAATGATAATTTTATCAAAGAAATGGGAATACCGGTAAACGATGACCATCTGTATGTTAACAAATACGCCAAAATCCCGACAATCGACATAATACATCAAGATGTAGACTCTCCGAATCATTCATTTTATGAGCATTGGCATACACTTAACGACAATATGGATGCTATAGATGCCAATTCACTAAAAATCGTTGGAGATGTTGTACTTACAACTATCATGAACGAAAGGTAGAAAAATTCGTGAGATAGCTGCTATATTATAATAAGGATTCGTAAAGTCTTATGTTTTCTATTTTTCCTAAATCGATAACGGTTTTATCGGTTTGAATAAATGCGCTGATGCGATTTGTCTTGGCTATATCCAACAGTTCCGGAATGATTTCAAAAGCACCCTGCTTATGTATCAGGTTAAAAATTTTGTAATTGAATACATAAATTCCGCTGAAAGCAAATTCGTGATATTTAGCCCTTTTGTTGACGATAATTTCTTCCGAAGTTTTTTTAGACCGCCAGCCGCATAACATATTATCATCATCAAAAAGCAGGCAGCGAGAGCTTTCTCTGTTTGTGACAGCCATGGTACAAACGCTGCCGGATTGCAGATGGAAGTTTATCATTTCATTAAAATCGATGTCGGAAAAAATATCTACATTGTGGACTAAAAAAGTATCACTCGGATTAAAGAAACGTTGAGCATTTTTTAGTCCGCCGCCGGTGTTTAATAAAGCATTACGTTCATCAGAGACATGAATTTCGATACCGAAATCATGAGAGTTTAAAAATCCCATTATTTTGTCCGCAAAATGGAACGTATTAATAACCAGATAATTGCAATTATATCGAATTAGTTTTTCTATCAATGATTGCAGCATAGGGACACCATTAACTTCGACAAGAGCCTTAGGTTTGTCGTTAGTAAGAGGAGCGAGGCGGGTGCCTAAGCCGGCAGCAAAAATAAAAGCTTTCATAATAGGAATATTTAATGGCAGAATTAAATATTGATTTTATCGATAATTTTATCGGTTGCGCCTAAATTTTCGAGAATATATTTATTGCAGGCGTTTTGTGCTTCAGACAAGAAATCATTGGAATTAAATTTATCGAGTATGTCGTGCAGTTCCGGAGCGTTTGAAATACAATAAGCGCCGCCGCAAGCGAGTAATTGAACGGCTTCGTTATAGATGTTGTATTTAGGTCCGAAGATGACAGGAACTCCGTAAACAGCAGCTTCAAGGATATTATGAATTCCCTTGCCAAAGCCGCCGCCAATATAAGCAATATCGGCATATCTGTATATTCTGGAGAGAATACCGATACAATCGATAATCAAAATATCCGGATTCGGATTTCTTCCTTTTTTATTGACTTTATATTCAGAATAAAACGCACTGCGACCGTTAAACAGAAATTGTATTCGTGACATATTTTCCGGTGTAATTACATGAGGAGCGACTATCAATTTATAATCCTTAATTGTTTTGAAAGCGGTATTTATAATAATTTCATCATTGTTCCAAGTACTGCCGGCAATAAAAACTTTGCTGTTGCCGATAAATTGTTCGATAATGTTATCTGTATATTCCGAGTCGGCGATACTTTTAACTCTGTCGAATCTTGTGTCGCCGGAAATTGTAACCTGTTTGATTCTAATACCTTCAAGAAGGTCTTTTGATGCTTGTGTTTGTACAAAATAATGAGATGCTTTTCTCAATCTCTGGCGGAACCAGCCTCCGTACCACCGGAAAAAATATTGATTTTTTCTGAAATTACAAGAGATATATATAAAAGGGATGTTAGCTTCTTTCAGCACAGACATAGTATTAAACCAAAATTCGTATTTGACGAAAACGGCGAACACAGGTTTAACTATATTCACGAATTTATAAGCGTTGACGGTAGTGTCGGCGGGCATATAAAACGTATAATCTATTAATTTGATATGTTTTTTGTTTTTGAAGCCGGAAGGGGAAAAAAATGTCAGCAGGATTTTATGATTAGGATATTTTTCTTTTGCCTTGATAATGACGGGCAGTCCTTGTTCGTATTCGCCTAATGACGCACAATGGAACCATATAATTCCATCGCCGTGTTCTATTTTTTTTAATGCTTTAAAAATATGTTTTCTACCTTTTGTCCATTCGCGAGCCTTTTCGCTAAAAAGGGAACCAAGTTTAATGAAAAAGACGTATAAAGAGATAAAGATATTATACATACATGAATTTTAAAATGTAAAAATGTAAATTAGTCGTAATAAAAATCTTTAGGTAGTTTCGGATAGAGTGGAATAATCCAGCAAACTTTAAGTCCGACCAAGAAATCGTGTCGCCAGCCGACATCTTTCGACATGGTATCGAAGTTATACGGGCGCACCGGATGAGTCAGTCCGTATACGAGCTCAAGTTCTGCTTTAAAATTAATCAGACGATTATTACCTAAAAACAAGTATCCGGCTTGTAGACCGCAAGCAGGACCCATCGACAGTCTGTCGTAACCCTTTCTGTAATCAGGGTCAAGTTGAGGTGTATCATTTTCATATACATCTATTCTGATTTTATGGTTCATGAAACCAAGTCCGCCGGTAACATATAATCCTGAATTAGGATTGTTGTTCCATACGGAGAAACGTTTTCCGCCCTTGAGAAGTATGACATTGCCTCTTTCATAAATAGATACTATGGAAAATTGTCCAAGTTGATTTATTATATCTCCGTCAGAAGTCATAATATTTTTCAGAAGAGTATCTTTTGATTTAACATTACCGCCAAAAAGAAACTCCCAATCAATGCCCCAGATAAAGTCATTTTCTGTTTTATACATAAAACCTGCTCCAATTGTAGAGTTAGAGCCAAAGCGCACAGCCATGTCGCCAAAAGGAAACTGATATGAATATGAAGCATATATAAGAGGTATGTTCATAGCTTCTTTAGCTACATTTTTGGTTTGTGCCAAACAACCGATGGACAAGAAAAGCAATATAACGAAAGAAGTAAATTTATTTTTCATACTGCAAAAGTAATGTTTTATTTGTTTAAACGTATGTAAGACGTTTTTTATTTTCACAAGACACATATTAATTGATTATATTTTGTTCGTAATTTCGAATAAGGAGTGCGAAAATATTGATTATCTTTCGTTTCGTTACGCTCCACAAAAGATAATCAATAAGTTTCAAATTACAAATTGAATCTACGGGTTGAAAAAAATTTATACAAATTTTGTGTGTTTATTTATGATTTAAAAATATCGTGTATCTTTGCAAGTTAAAATAATTGAACAAACGATGGAAACAGAAGTAAAATCTCTAAATTTCTTAGAGCAAATAATTGAAGAAGATCTCAAGAAACCTGAATATCACAACACTATATTAACGCGTTTTCCGCCGGAACCTAACGGCTACCTTCATATAGGACATGCAAAGTCTATATGCCTGAACTTCGGTTTGGCTGCAAAATATCATGGTAAAACAAATTTAAGATTTGATGATACCAACCCATCTCGTGAAGAAGAAGAATATGTGGAGTCCATAAAAGAGGACATCAAATGGCTCGGCTTCGATTGGGGCGACAGAGAATTTTATGCTTCCGATTATTTTGACCAACTTTATGAATGGGCTGAAAAACTTATTTTAGACGGTAAAGCGTATGTTGACGACCAGTCGGCAGAAATTATCAGTCAGCAAAGACAAAACCCTATGGTTTCGGGAATAGAAAGTCCGTACAGAAGTCGCAGTGTAGAAGAAAATCTCGACTTGTTCAGGAGGATGCGTGCCGGAGAATTTAAAGACGGTGAAAAAGTGCTTAGGGCAAAGATAGATATGTCATCGCCGAATATGCACATGAGAGACCCTATAATGTACAGAATAATGCACGTCTCCCATAATCGTACCGGTAACAAATGGTGTATCTATCCTATGTATGATTGGGCACACGGTCAATCCGACTACATAGAAGGCATTACCCATTCTATATGTACTTTGGAATTTGAGATACATAGACCGCTGTATGACTGGTTTTTAGACCAAGTGTACGTTCCCGGCACCATGCGCAATAAACAACGTGAGTTCGCAAGATTTAATTTCAGCTATACGGTGATGAGCAAACGTAAATTGTTAGAACTTGTCAACGGCAAATATGTTGACGGCTGGGACGACCCGCGTATGCCGACAATATCCGGGTTAAGAAGAAGAGGCTATACGCCGGAGTCTATTCGCGCATTTCAAGAGAAAGTTGGCGTGGCTAAACGCGACAACGTAATTGAAATAGAG
>JALNXP010000161.1 GCA_023230285.1 Bacteroidales bacterium
AACCCGTGGTACCTTATTTCGGAAAACTCACTGGTTCAGAAAACAAAAAAACACTGACAATCTTTATGATTATCAGTGTCTTTCTTTGTGTTTCGGGGAGCTTTTACCCCGTTGAAAGTGGAGCTGGCGAGAGTCGAACTCGCGTCCAAACAATTGACAGAAGTGCTTTCTACATGTTTATTATGTTATTGCTTTTCAAGCTAAGACAGGGAACATACACCCAATTCATAGCCTTATCTTCTAAATCTCGTCAGTAAGTCGAAGCGCCTTGCCGACCAGCCCGAAATTTCGCGCACCCTGTGTTCAAGCCGGAATCAGGCATCTCCACTTGCAGGATGTCTCGTCACCGCACCTTGTGCAGCGATAAAGCTTAAAGTTTACTATACTTCAACTAAGCAGCAAGAGCAAAGTTATTTTCGCCGTTTATTGTTTTTACAGAAGTTGTTAACGGGATACGTCTGCATTCCCCGACATGCTTACAAGTCCATCAGCCTTGCTGTCAAAACCGGTCAGCCCCTGAAATCCGGCTATTCATCAAAAAATATGCCGAATTGAAGTGAATTTTAATCTTTAAATATTTTATCTACCTCTTTTTTTCTCGGATTTACGCACAATACAGGTATCTGTGCAGCATTGAAGACGAGTTCTTCATCATAAGACCCAAAGATAAAGGATGTCCAATTTTTGTCCGGATTCGTCATTATCAATATCATATCTGCATTGTTTTCAACGGAATACTCTAAAACGCGATTGGTATAATGAGAGCCGGAAGCACTAATCACTAATTGCGATTTTACGTCGTTTTTGTTAAAATATTCCATCATATTTTGTGCTGCTTCTGCAACCTTTTCATTGTCATCACACTGTAAAATGTGTATGGTGGCATCAAGACTTTGAGCCAAGTTGGCAGCAATTATAGTTTTCTCCATAGGACCGGCTTCCGAAGTTAAAGGAAGTACTATCAATTTTGGAAGTCGTTCTATTTTTCTTCTTTGAACAACCAAAATAGGAGCTTCAGAACTCGTGATAACCTTCATGGCAAAACTGCCTGTAAGATGCTGTATACCTGTCTTTCCGTGAGTGCCCAAAAAAATCAAATTGGCTTTGATCTCTTTTGCAGCATCGGCAATTTCATTGAAAATACTGCCTTCACGAACTATATATTGCATCGAAACGCCGTATTTTAATTTAAAATCGTCTGTGATAGTCTGTAATTTTATGTCTATTGCCGACAAATCCAAGTCGTTTTCTTTTAGCCACGACTTCGTTTCAGCATTGACAACATGCAGTAAATATATATCGGCATCCATCAAGCCAGCCATGCTAATAGCTTGATTTATAGCGTTATTGCAAACTTCTGAAAAGTCTGTCGGAATTAAAAATACTTTTTTACTCATATCTTTGCGTGTTAAAATTGTTGTTATTGGTTTTAATAAAAATTTTATCTGAATTCAGCAACTGCAAATTTAATATTTTTTTGATAAAGTATGGACTTTTATTGTCAAAAATAAAAAAAAATGTGATTTGGTAGATAAACAAAACAAATTCTATATATACACCTCCTATGGGGTCGTAGATTTGTATGAAAAATTTTTCTAAAAACAGTCATATATCATTAAATTTATATACATTTGCAACCGTAAAAGTGGAAAGATTTGAATTGATTGCAACCACGAGAAAAAATGCTAAAACGATAGAAACATTTTTCCCTGTCTGTTAATTTTTATCTTTCTCGTTTGTTTAATTTAAAATTTATACGAAATGAGTTATTTATTTACTTCAGAATCTGTGTCTGAGGGACATCCCGACAAAGTTGCCGACCAGATTTCGGATTCAATCTTAGATGAATTTCTGGCTTTTGATAGACATTCAAAAGTTGCATGCGAAACATTAGTAACAACCGGACAGGTTATTTTATCAGGCGAAGTTAAATCTGATGCCTACGTTGACTTACAGCAGATTGCTCGTGATGTCATCAACAAAATCGGTTATACAAAAAGCGAATATTGCTTCCAAGGCGATTCCTGCGGCGTCATGACTGCCATACATGAGCAATCACCTGACATTAACAGGGGAGTGGAAAAGGTTAATCCTCTTGACCAAGGTGCCGGCGACCAAGGCATGATGTTCGGCTACGCTTGTACCGAGACCGATAATTATATGCCGCTAACCCTCGAACTTGCCCATTTTATCTTGATAGAATTAGCTGCAATACGCTGCGAACAAAAAGTTATGACCTATCTTCGCCCCGATGCTAAATCTCAAGTGACAATAGAGTATTCCGAAGATGGAAAACCTCTTAAAATCAATACAATAGTTGTCTCTACTCAACATGACGACTTTATAAAACCTCAAAACGATAGCGTAGAAGCTCAGCTTGCAGCCGATAGCGAAATGTTGGCGAAAATTAAACAAGATGTGATAGACATTTTGTTGCCGAGAGTCATCGCCAAGTTAGATGCTAAGACACAAAAACTTTTTGATGCTGATTATACTCTGCATGTTAATCCAACCGGAAAGTTCGTCATCGGCGGTCCTAATGGCGACACAGGTTTGACAGGACGTAAAATCATTGTAGATACTTATGGCGGCAAAGCTCCTCACGGTGGTGGCGCTTTTTCGGGAAAAGACCCTTCAAAAGTCGACCGCTCAGCAGCTTATGCAGCTCGTCATATTGCCAAAAATTTAGTCGCCGCCGGCGTTGCAGACGAAATACTCGTCCAAGTGTCTTACGCTATCGGCGTAGCTAAACCTATAAATATCTTTGTAGATTCTTTTGGAACTTCTAAAGTTAAAATGTCTGATAGCGAAATCGCTGAAAAGATAAGCGAAATATTCGATATGAGACCTAACGCTATCATCCACAGATTGAAATTGCTGAATCCTATCTACTCCGAAACAGCATCTTACGGACATTTTGGCAGAGAACCGAAAACAGTCGTAAAACATTTCCATTCTGCTTATTTGGGCGATGTCGACCTCGAAGTCGAATTGTTTACATGGGAAAACCTTGACTACGTAGATAAAATCCGCGAAGAGATAAAATAGTGATTGGTGATTAGTAGAGACATGGCGTGCCGTGTCTCTACTAATCATGTCAATAAACATTAAACGTTAAACAATTCTCCCCCTATCTTCTTACAACCACCTTCGCTGTTTTCACAGCCTCCGTCTGATATACCTTGAAAATATACGTCCCGTTAGATAATTGAGAAACATCGACATTGCCGCTGTTGCCATCGCAATTGACGGCGTTTATCAACTTGCCGCTCAGGTTATATATCTCGACTTTGTCTATCGAAGAACTCGACTTAAAGTTGATGATGTCTTGAGCCGGCACAGGGAAAATTTCGAGCGTTTCGTCTTCATAATCTTCGACAGACAGAAGCACTGTTATATAATCTTCTTTTATCACATAATCGCTGCCAAATTCGTTGGTTACCGTAAGGCTGACATCGAAAGTGCCGGGCGTATTATATGTGACTGTCGGATTTTGTTCATGGCTTATTGCCGGTGTACCGCCGACAAAGCGCCACAGCCAACTTGTTGGATTGTTGGTCGACAAATCTGTGAAATTGACGACATTGCTTTGATAGATATTCACGTTGTCGGCAATGAAATTCGACACAGGATAATACGGCACATAGACTGTGATATAATCTTGTTTCATTTCATAATCGTTGCCGAATTGATTGGTGATTGTAAGGCTGACGTTATATGTTCCGGCGGTGCTGTAAGTTACTGAAGGATTTTGTTCTGTGCTTGTTGCCGGCGTACCGCCCTCGAATGTCCATTCCCAGCTGAAAGGACTGTTTGTCGACAAATCTGTAAAGTTTACAATAGAGGTTTCTTTTACGTTGACGTTGTCGGCAGTGAACTCAGCGATTGGATAATACGGTAGATAAACAGTAATATATTCTTCTTTTATTACATAATCGCTGCCAAATTCGTTGGTGATGGACAGACTGACATCATAAACGCCTGCTGTGTTGTAAGTTACGGAAGGATTCCGCTGATTGCTCGTTGCCGGAGTACCGCCCTCGAATGTCCACTCCCAACTTGTAGGGTTATTTACCGACAAATCGGTAAAGTTCACAACAGCAGTTTCGTTGACATTGACCCTATCGGCTTTAAAATTAGCTGTCGGATATGTAGGTCCTACTTGATATTCTATCGCGCCGATGTCTATAGTGCCGACAATGCGTTCATAGCCTAAAAAGTCTACATCAGGCATATCGATATTATCCAATATTATACCGGCATCACGGCAAGGCGACTCACTCATAAGCGACCAGTCAGCATCCGGATTATAATAATTTTTTCCATTACCTAAGGTCGGATTTACAAATTGAGCATCAGACGTATAGATACCATTTTCACCGGCAGTACATGAATACAAATTAGAAACACAATTGTTTCCGAAATAATCTACACTATCCGTACCCGAAGACATGTAAATTTCTCTAAAACTATCACCAATAAGTAATGCAGAATCTGAATAATTCTTAATTGATATATTATTAAAAACAGCTCCATGATAAGAATAAAACGCATATTCGCCTACTCCAAGGAAAATTCCATTTGCCCAGCCGCACAAATTAGGACCTTGCCAGTTTTTTGCTATCGTATTATTAAATACATTTGCATAAGATTTTCCATGACAAATATTTACACCTTCTCCATCATTATTACATATTAAATTATTGCAGACAGTAGCATGCTTACAAGATAAACAAATAGTAGCCATTCCGTCATTTGCAAAACATGAATTACGGGTAACAATAGGAATGCAAGTAGCATTTTCAGAAATATCACCACAGAATATCGCTGATCCCATGCGAGTACTTGAGTTACCTGATTCCTAGTAATATCTTGCGGTGTTATATATAAATTCATTTTTATCTATCAAAAGATAACCTACTGTCCCTTGTACTCCTATTCCGCCGCCACGATGAAAAGATGTATTGTGTAAAAAGCTGCTTTCTTCGATTACAATAGCATCTACATTTTTACAGCCTATTGCAGCTCCAAAAACTTCAATATTACCTGTAGCGTGTTTGGTTATGCGGTTATTTTCAAAAGTACAATTGGAGATATGCAAATTACGGTAATAATCTGCATAAACGGCGCCGCCGCAATAGTCGCCATTAGGATTGTCTATACACTTTCCATATTCAAGGCGACAATATTTCAAAGTACTTGCGTCACCATAATTTTCCGGTTCTCCGCAAAAGTGGAAGCCGCCCCAGCCGCCGGAATACGAATTGTTCTCCGATATAAATCCGGTCGTATCTGCCACACTGAAGACGATAGTATTCTCAGGTGTTCCGATGGCGTTTACCGTTCCGGCTACATTGATTTTATAATATCCCTGTGCTCTGACATAAGTTCCTGCAGCTATCTCCAACGTGATGCCTTTGACGACTGTGACATCGCCGACAATATTGACAGTATCCGCTGCCCAGACCGTATTTTCCTGAATCGTTCCTGAAACACTGATATTTTGCGAAACACCTGTATTATTTACAGAAGTTAATAAGATTATCCCTAATCCTAATTAGTAAAATTTGTCTAAATGTTGTCATAATATTTTGATATTGGGTTTATTGATTTTATAAAGGTATTTTAAGTTTCCTTTCATAATTTTAAACGGTTGCTTTATCAATTTATTCGGCATTCCCATGATTTTGAGTTTTATTGTACAGAAAAGTTAGCATTATAAATGTCGCCGTTGCTTAACGTTATCGTTAAAATATAATTTC
>JALNXP010000162.1 GCA_023230285.1 Bacteroidales bacterium
GTGTATTGGTTTAGTAATTTTTGTGCTTCTTCTACCTTACCTTCTTTTAACAGCTTGGCAACTTGCTCTTCGACTGCCGGCAATTCAGTGAAAGCCTTTTCTTCGTAACGGAGTATATTGTTTAGCATGATGTCTTTAGTGTCGCCCCATCTTATCTGTGCCAATTTATTAGCTTTGCGATAATGCCATAATGCCGCATTATCGTTGTATCTATAATGTCCGCATATATTGAAACCTGCCGGTAGCTGTGTTTCACCGGCGTAGATGGGAATACGCGGACTTTGTCCCGGATTTTCAAACGCAAACCAGCATAAGCCGCCAATGGCATCCGGCAGCCAGTTGCGGCATTGGATAACTGTGGAATATGAACACCACGACATGGCTACACCACGGTAAAATGTCACCGTACCGGGCTTCAGACAATTGTACATCTCTCTTTCGCTTTTGCTCATCCATGGATTGGCATTCGGACATACCACAGTGTCACATACAACTGCTCCATTCTCGTCTTTATGTTGCTTTGGATACAGCAAATTCTGTGTCTGACTTAAAACGCTGCCGTCATAATTAGCTCTGAATAATTCCATGACCTTGCGAACATCAACTTTTTCTTCCGGCTTTACCGAAAACGGCAGTTCATCTGCTTCGATAGACAAATTTAACGCCGGTGCCAACTCATTGAAAATGTACCACTCGCGTTCTCTGTGGTTTTTGCCGTTGCCATAACCCGATGTAAATACTTTCCACCAAATCAAGTCGCCGTTGCCGTCCCACAAACCGTATTTTTTGGCTACTTCTTCGATGTTATCAGAGCATAGAAAATGGTCTTTATTTTTGCGGTCAAGTTTACCTATACGGGGAATATTGCAGCTGACAGCGACCTCATCATCAGGAACACGCTTAGCTGCCCATATACCGCCTATCTTATCAGGACCTTCACCCATAATCTCTAATTGCCATACTTCTTTTTTATCAGCTATGGTGATACATTCTCCGCCGTCTCCATAGCCGTATTCTTTGATTAACTCGCCTATCACGTTGATGGCATCACGCGCGTTGTCGCAACGTTGTAACGCAATGCGCTCTAATTCTTCAATCAAAAACATGCCTTTCTTATTTACAAGAGTGTCGGGACCGGAAAAGGTGGTTTCGCCTATGGCTAACTGCTTTTCATTCATACATGGATATGATGTGTTCATATATGCGTAAGTATGAGCCACTTCTGGTATCTCTCCAACTAAAATTAAGTTCTCCATACTTGCCGGCGTCTCTGTGTGCATGGTGCCTTTATAAACCTTGTGCATTGCACCTTCTTCATAATCTTTAGCCGGAACCATCGTCACCCACGTGCGATAACGACTGTCGCAAGTGTGTGATGTTATCACGGAACCATCGGCAGATGCTTTACAACCAACCATAATGGAAGTACAATTAGCACCAACCAATTCTGTGACTTCCTGACACTGAACAAAAATTGCTAACACGCTTAGTATACAAAATGCGAATATCTTTCTGATTTTCATGTAAATAGATGTTTTAAATGTTAATAATTTTATTGTTATAAAAAAATATTATCGAATTGCAAAGATAGTTTATTTATTTGTCTTGGCTGACAGGTTTGTTGTGTGAAAAATATATTTTTGAAATTATGAATTATTCCATTTTAATTTACATATTGAATGTGTCTATTTATAATATTTTAATTAAATTTACGTTGTAAAAAACAAATTTAATAATCATGAAAAAAAGTAGATTGTTCTTATCCGTAGCATTCTTTATGGCAGCGATGAGTTTTGTAGCCATTACGATGACTTCATGTAATCAAGATGATGATGACGATGATGGTACTACTGTTGCCGGCTCATATTCTCAAACTTCAGGCAATAACACTGTGACGAAAGTATCGTACACTTCTTCTACTTCTGATGTTAACGCAGTGAAAGTTTCCGGTGGAACTTTCAGTATGACTGACTGTACTATAGAAAAAACCGGTGGTGACACCGAGGATTCTGACGGTAGCAGCTTTTACGGAACTAATGCAGCTATTTTGGCGAGCAGCTCAGGCAGCATAACAATGGACGGCGGCACTATTACCACAGAAGCTACCGGCTCTAACGGTATTGTCGCTTACGGTGGCACTGTTACCGTTTCCGATGTTACGATAAATTGTTCTAAAAACCTCTCTCGAGGTATTCATGCTACAGGCGGCGGCACTATTACCGCTTCTAATCTTACTATCACAACAGCAGGAAACAACAGCTCTGTTATTGCCCTCGACAAGGGCGGCGGCACTGTAACTGTTGACGGTGGTACTTATACAACTATCGGCGGCGACTGCGCTGTCCTTTATTCAACAGGTAATCTTACCGTTAACAATATTACCGGTAGCTCTTCTCAAGGTGAAATCGGCGTTATTGAAGGTGATAACTACATAATCATCAATAACTGCGAAATTACATCCGGCGCAGGTGAATCAAGTCGTGGTATGATGATTCTGCAAAGTGGCTCCGGAGACGCAGGTACAGGTATCAACGGTGTTATCACCGTCACCGGCGGCAGCTTAACCATGACCGGCGAAAGTACCCCGTTTATAGAAATCGTAACTAACGTCAACGGCGAAGTAACTCTTGATAATGTTGAAACTACAATCCCTTCAGGAATACTGATGAAAGTAGACTATAACACCCGCTGGACAACTTTCGGCGCAACCGGTACACTGATTCTCTCCGGAGACGGAAGAAGCTATGACGGCAGCATCGTCCTCGACTCTTACAGCTCTGCAGACCTGACTGTTAATTCCGGCGTGACATGGAACGGCGCTTATGATAATAGTAACGAAGGACTCTCTTCCGTACTCGCTATAGACGGCGGCACTTGGAACTTGACAGGAGATTCTTATGTCGATGATATTACATTGACTAATGATGCCGTTATCAATAAAAACGGTTATGAGTTGACATACACTAACTTGACAAATACGTCAGGTACTATCAATGATTAACAAAATATTATGGCATATCATTGCTGTTTAGAGTAGTGATATGCCATTATATTCAATTCGTTTGGGGTCGTGACAACCGCCACCACACTGTTTCATCTCTACTGTATTCAACAAACCCTAAACGCTGTAAAATTCGTTGCGAGGCGTAACCGTCTAAGTATGTCTCTGCGATGACACTTTTCACATCAGGCTGCGACAATGCCCACCGGCACATAGCCTCCGCCGCTTCTGTCATATATCCTTGATGCTCAAATTCTTTGCCAATACCATAACCAATTTCCACTTCTCCATTGATATTAGGAACATCTTTGAAATCCGCAGAGCCTATGACAGCCCTGTCGCTTTTGCGAATGATAAGCCTGAAAGTGTGCCATAGATAATTGTCGGGGTCTTTTTCGGTAATAGCAAGTTGCCCCTTTACTATTTCACGGAAAAAACCTTGCATGGGGTCAGCTTTGTACTGGCAATTCAATTGAGTCTCAAGGGCTTCCATGTCCTCTACCCAACACCGTAATAATTCCGGCGTTAATGAAATTATCTCCAATCTGACCGTAGTCAAAGTGTTAACCGAATGTCTGTTCATTTAATTATATATTTTCTGCAAAAATAGTATTAAAAATTACATTAGACGATGATTTTTTAATCACATAGAAAAATATAATCGATGTGGCTTAAAAAACTATTTCGTCAAACATCTTCTTATATGCCTTTGCTTTGTCCTCCAACTTCATCGGATAAGCTCGTGATGATGACGGCATACGATAAAACCTCAACTCTTGTGGATTGTGTATTTCTATATACGAACCTACCTTTGGAATATCGCAATTGAAAGTCTCTACGAGAGTAGCGGACGCCTTCTCGCCTGTGGTCACAATAGCATGACAATTAGGGATTTGCTCAAGTAGGGCGTAGATGTTTGTCGGTTCTACAATTTCAAGAAATTTGTCGGAAGCATTGCTTTTATGCCGTATCACAGCCGAAGCCGTGTCGAAAATGGCAATACCATAATCATTGCAAAATTTGATGATAGCTTCTCTGTCAAATTTTTTTTCGTCAAGGATACAAAACCGATTTTTATCGTTGAAAAAGATTAAGCCCATAATCCGCCACATATCATTGATATAATTAGGATAGAAAAAATCGATGCACCATCTTTGTTTCGGTGGTGGAAAGCTGCCAAGCATCAATATTTTAGCATTTGGCGGTAGGAATGGGACTAATTGGTGACGTTCAATCATTATACAATTATTTAAGAACAAAAGTCGTTAAGACGCCTTTATGATCTGTAGGCCAGACACCCAAAGGCAGTATAAACTCATCTTGACTGTCGCTTTCTATGCGCTTGCTATAAGTAATTGAGCCTGAATGACATACGACAACCGCCGATTTAGCTTTCAAGCATTTATCAGGATAATAATAGATGAAGTCGATACGCTCGCGTTCATCGGATTCCGGCGCCCATGTCAGCGCACTGATGTCTTTATCAGGATTATCGGCAGGAAAAGTTACTCCAGGGTGTGTCAGTGGGTTTGGATATAACTCACGGTAGCTGTCAACATAACCGGCATCGGTAAGCATCACCGACAAATCCCAAGGCACGACAAGCCCGTTGTGATTAAACATATTTTTTGCCGCCTCTGTCCAGTCTAAATGTGACGGCTCATTGAAGTCGCCGCCAAGAAGTATCAGATGCCCTTTAGCACGGTCAGCTTCCGCATCTTTCAAAAAAAGCCGGATAGCATCATCGCGTTTTGACATGCGGTTTAATACTAATATAGAGTCCACATCAGTTACCGGCTCCTGCTTTGCCCACGTAGTGCCGTTATAGCCAAACACATCATAATAAGCGCAATGCCTGTAATCCAAATGAGCCGTATATACACTCACTAAATGATTATTCACCTTCGCTACTAATTTATAAATGCTGCCCTCATCATTTTGCGGCGGAAATATTGCTGCACTGTCGATGATGGGATACAGGCTAAGCAGTCCTGTGTCATAAGAATAAAAAGAATAATAGGCTTTTCCACGCTGTTTCAGAGCCTCGACAATGCGGTCGCAAAAGCGACTGCCATTATAATTGCGCACCTCGCTGAGTGTGACAAAGTCAGCATCGCTGCGAACGATTTCATCGACTATAGCCTCAAAGCCACCATCTACGACAGTACCTTCCTGCCAAATATTAAACTGAAAAACTTTGAAATCTGTGTCTTTTTTTGAATCGCACGACATTAGCAATGATAAGATTATTGCATAAAAACTGATTTTAAAAATAGTTGTATTTTTCATATTTTAAATTTACTGCAAGGATAAAGTAGTTTATTATATAAACTGCATTTTTAGATAAATCATTTTGTTAATAATTGTTAATGGTTGTCGTAAGAAGATAAGCAAGCATTTGTTATTTGTATTAATTATATTTCACTATATAATACACAGTCAATTTTATTTCTATATATCCATAAATATTTATGTTTTTTGTAAATTTGCAAAATCAATAAAAAAAAGTAATTCATGTTTTTAGAAACAAAACGTTTAATTCTTCGACCTTGGCTCGAAACAGATGCCAAAAGTTTGTATGAATACGCCAAAGACCCGCAAGTAGGTCCCATTGCGGGCTGGACCGTACACACAAGCGTAAAAAACAGTCTCGAAATTATCCGTAGCGTGCTTGCCGTGCCGGAGACATTCGCTGTCTGTCTTAAAAAAGACAACAAGGCTATCGGCAGCATCGGACT
>JALNXP010000163.1 GCA_023230285.1 Bacteroidales bacterium
CGTCTTGTCGAAATCAATGAAACCGTTAAAGTGCCTAAATACAGCGAAGTGCTAAACCTCCCTGAAGAAAAAACCGTAACATCTGATTACGTAAATTATGATGGTAAATATACAGTCGATAAAAGAATTATAACATTCTCACAAACAGCTTCTTACGGTAAGAGGGTTTACGAAGCGGACGAATGGACTCCTTTTAAAGATGCTGTAAAAGCGCAACAAGATTTTTCAAATGAAGCAATTATTATCGCTAAATAACATAAAAAATAATTACTATGAAACATAAAATATTTATAATAAGTTTAATATCAATTATTACCTTATCTCAGGCTGTTTGCCAAACTTCAAGAAATGATGCAGAGTTTAATCTGATTAAAAAAGAATATGTTGTAAATAAAGATGGCAGCATAGACTATACTTACCGTAAAGAGCTGAAGTTGTTGTCGTTACGCTCGTTTTTCAGTATCTATGGTGAGACTTTTATAGTGTATAATCCTGATTATCAAACATTAAAGATAAATGAAGCTTACACTTTACGCGCTGATGGCTCGAAAGTTGAGACACCTGCTAACGCTTTTAATGAAGTATTACCTTCGTCTTGCACTGACTGCGCCCGCTATAATAATATGAAAGAAATGGTAGTTACGCACACAGCTTTGGAGTATAATGCTACCATAGTTTTGGATTATACTATACATAGCGAGCCGAAGTTTAATAAAGAACTTATGGACGTAATAGAGTTTGTGGAATATTCACCTGTGAAAGAATATGATGTAACCGTTTCTGTTCCTAAAACTATGGAAATCAGAGAACGTATGCTCAACCTCAGATTAGGAGCAACTATCACCGAAAATGATAATTTTAAACAATATCATTGGAATATTAAAAACTTGAAACAGAGTTATGCCGAGCCTTATCTGCCAAATGACAAGGATTTATACCCTGTACTTGTTTTTACCACAGCTAAAGATATGACAAAAGCATATTTCTCTTTTGTTAATCAAAATGCTTTTATTAATATGAACATTCCGGAAAGTAAGGAGACAATAAATCAGATTATAGGAGAAAAAGGTGGAGAATTTAAAAATATTCTCGCTATTAGAGATTATGTCGTGGACAATGTTGTAACAAATTCAATATCAATAAAATATAATAATTATGTTTTGGCTGATGCATCTACAACGTGGAAAGCTAATTGCGGCAACGAGGCTGAAAAGGCTGTGCTTTTGTGCGCAATGTTAAATGAAGCGGGATATTCTGCAATGCCTGTAGCATTTGCTTACGAACCAATGCACAATGATGCTGTCGGCTGTCTTGATATTATTGAACATTGGGGCGCTAAGATAAATTTTAAGAATAAAGATATTGTTCTGTCGCCGGTGTCAAAAGACAATCGCTCACTCGAAACAGTTTATCAGGGATATATTATGTATCCTATAAGTGCTACCGCAGAGACATTTAGAGCAAAACCTTTGCCTGTTATAGCTAATACGGTGAATTTGAAATCAAAATTAGATATAGATAAACAAGCGTTAAATGGTAACATTTCTGTTGACGCCACATCTGCTCAAGTGCCTTATTTTCAGATATTTGCACAGCGAGATAAAGCTGCAAACTTAATTACAAATGTTAAAGTTGACGTAGATAATGTTAAAGTTGATGGCTCTCATATTACATTTGTTGGCGATGTTAATTCTAATAACAGAGACATGAAATCGGGATATTATTCTTTTATGATTCCTGAAGTGAAATGCGGCTATACTATTGATGCTACGGCTTTGAATACCAAGCGAGAAGCTCCTCTTTACGCTACAAATAGCAGCGAAAAATATGAGTACACAATTGCAATTCCAACCGACTGCAAGTTCGTAACAAAAGCTTGTGACATTAAAGAAAACTATAATTTTGGCAGTGTCCATATCAGCATAAAAATAGATGAACAGACGGCAACTATATCAAGAGAGTTGACTGTTTATAACAACGTAATTGCTATTGCAGATTACGATAATTTCCGCAAAATGATGATTTTATGGGATAACGAAGCTTATAAAACCGTTATATATAAAATGTAAAATATAATAATTATGTAAAATAAAAGGGGTGTGGTTATTAAATAGTCACGCCCCTTTTTATTATTTTAATCTAAAAGTAAGATTAATGATTGCCAAACTTTGTCTTACATACCCGGACAGTATTTGCTTATCTCGGTGCTGATGTTTTGTGTTCCGTAAGATTTTTTGAAGGAAGCTGCAAATTTGTCTGCTAATTTCTTAGCGGCTTCGTGATAAGCGTTTTTGTCTTGCCATGTGTTAATCGGGACTAAGATTTCATCAGGGACATCTTCTACGTGTTTAGGAATGTTCAGATGGAAGATGTCATCAATGATGTAGTCGTTGGAAATTAAGCTGCCGTTGAGAGCTGCATCAACCATTTTGCGGGTGTAGTTCAGGTCGAAGCGTTTGCCGACACCATAGCCGCCGCCGGTCCATCCGGTGTTGATAAGATAAACTTGGGTGTTGTATTTCTCCATCTTTTCGCCTAATAAACCGGAATATACATTAGGGTTGAACGGCATAAACGGAGCACCAAAGAATCTGCTGAAAGTAGCTTGCGGCTCTACAATACCTGTTTCGGTACCGGCGAGCTTGCTGGTATAACCCATTAAAAACCACAACATTGCCTGCTCTTTGTTTAATACTGATACCGGTGGTAGTACGCCATAAGCATCAGCTGTTAAGAATAATATTGTAGTTGGATGACCACTGCATGAACTCTTCTTGATGTTCTTTAGGAATGTCAGCGGATAAGAAGCGCGGGAGTTCTCTGTCAAGCGGTTGTCGTAATAGTCGACAGTGCCGTTTGGATATACCATGGCGTTTTCTAAGATAGAACCGTGCTTTGTCGGCTCCGCTTTGTGCATTACTGCATCGTAAATGTCCGGCTCCTTTTTGGGATTGATGTCTATCATCTTGGCAAAACAGCCGTTTTCAAAATTAGCAATGCCGTTGTCGTTCCAGCCGTGTTCATCATCACCTAACAAAGCTCTCTTAGGGTCGGCAGATAAAGTGGTCTTGCCTGTGCCTGAAAGTCCGAGCAATAAAGCCGAATCACCGTTAATACCTTCATTAGCAGAACAATGTAACGGTAAAATGCCTTCTAACGGCAAATAATAATTCATCACCGTAAACAGCATTTTCTTCATAGAACCCATATATGCAGAGCCTACAATAACGCCACAACGTCTGTCAAAATCCATGGCAACTATCATGTCCGAAGATGTACCGTCAGGCATACGTCTCAGTAAACCGTCATATTTCTTCTTGTCGAGTTTGTCGTAAGGCAAACATATAAGGTAAAAATCTTTGTTGTAAAAAATGCTTTTGCTAATGTCTTCAGGAATGGGACGGAACATGTTGTCTACAAAAACAGAGTGAACAGCGGAACATGTGATGGTAGTAACAGGTAACGCATAATCTGAGTCAGCACCGATAACTCTGTTGGTTATATACATGTTGGGCTTTTGCATTATCATATTGATTGCATCATCCATAACCATGTCAAATACTTTTTCGTCTATAGGTAAGTTGTTCGGCGAAGTCCAGTCAATATTCTTCTCCGAACAGCCACGTTTTACGATAACGGTGTCTTTAGGACTTCTTCCTGTAGATTCAGGACGTGACCATGTGGCTAATGCACCACTTTCGCAAACTATAACTTCGTGATTCTTAATAGAATGAGCGATTAACTCTTCTCTATTGATGTCATTAAAAACATTGTGATGCTTTGATGCTGCATCTTTTAATTTCATAATCGGTTCCATAATAAAGTTTTAAATTGTTTAATTTATAGTGATTTCATCGATAAAAAGCCATGCCGGATTGCCTGCCCCTAAATGCCAGTCAGGACAAGTCATGATAGATTTTGCAATAACCTTTACATATCTTGCCTTTGATTTTCTGCCTTCAATGCCCATCTCTTGTACTTTAACAATCTCATCTTTAATAGATTCTGTCTGATTTACTTCTCCAAACAAAACGTATTTGTTGCCGTCAACTGAAGTGTAAACTTCAACTTTCGTGGGGAAGAAAATCCATGAGCGTGTGTCTTGAATAAAGCCGGCTGAAACATGATTGATACTTTCAACTTTCCCCAAGTCGACTATGGCTGCAAAATCTTGTCCTTGATAACCTTGCCACGCCCCTGTTTTAAAGTTCTCGCCGCCTTTTATAAAGTCAATGAGGGCATTTTCGCCGCCGGCAGAATATTGATTCTCGTACTTCGATAATAGTTGTATGCTGCGATTTTTAGGCACTTTTGTAAACGTAGTCTCTATTGACTTGCTTATGTTTTTATCTTGATCCATACATATTGCCTGTACGGTCGTGGTTTCTGTTATCTCAAATGGAGCATTGTATTTTATCGCCGACTTTCCGGGCTTGCTACCGTTAATGGTATAATAAATTTCGTTGCCTGCAACAGGAGTATTTATGGTAATACTAATTTTGTCGTTAAAAGTCGTAACTTCATTGGAAAAATACGGCACAGCGACAATCAAATTATCTTCAATGATATTTACAGGTCTGTCTTCTATTGATTTACCGAAGTCTTCGTTGGCTTTGTCAGTCATATAAAATATGATTTCGCCGCCGTCAAAAATGTCATCGTATGTGATATATGATTTAGTGTAATCTTTGCCGTTTAAGGTCATCTTATCTATGTAGATGTTCTTTTCAGATTGATTTTTGGATAAAATGCTAAATTCTTTGCCGTTTTCTAATTTTATTATGGCATTTTTTACTATAGGTGAGCCGATGATGAACTTCCCATCTCCCGGACAAACAGGATAAAACCCTAAAGCACTAAAAACGTACCATGCAGACATCTGCCCGCAGTCCTCGTTACCGCAAAGACCGTCCGGAGCATCGTAGTAAAAATCTTTCATTATTTGACGAACAAGTTTCTGCGATTTCCATGCTTCACCAACATAATTATACAGATAAGCAACATGATGACTTGGTTCATTGCCGTGTGCATATTGTCCTATCAATCCGGTGATGTCAGATTGTACGCGACCTGTCATTTTTGATGATGAATTAAATAGCTCATCAAGTTTGGCGGCATATTTTTCGTCTCCACCTAACATGGAAATATGAGTGTTTACATCTTGCGGAACGTAAAAGTTATATTGCCATGAGTTAGCTTCTGTGTAGTTGAAATTGACTTCCGTAGGGTCAAATGGAGTGAACCATAAGTTGCTAACCTTGGCTCTGAAAAATCCTGTGTTGGCATCAAAAAGGTTTTTGTACGACTGAGAGCGTTTGATATATTCGGTATAGGTTTTTTTGTCACCTAATTCTTTTGCAAACATGGCGATGCACCAGTCATCATAAGCATATTCTATGGTTTTTGAAACTGATTCACCTTCAGCATCAGATGCAATGTAGCCAAATGTTTTATAGTATTTTAAACCAAGATGGTCTAATTCCGCGCTGTGCTTCATAGCTTCCAATGCTAATTTGGCATCAAAGTCGCGTATGCCTTTCATGTAGGCATCATAAATTACAGGAATAGAGTGGTAGCCAATCATACAGCCGGTTTCGTTAGCTGAAAGCTCCCATACGGGAAGTGTGCCACCTTGTTGATATTGAACTAAAAATGTGTTGATGAAATCGTTAGTACGCTTCTTGTCTATTAAAGATAATAAAGGATTAGCGGCACGGTAAGTGTCCCACAA
>JALNXP010000010.1 GCA_023230285.1 Bacteroidales bacterium
AACTTCCCACCGGCTCACTGATTAAAGCATAAATAGTGTATTTAGGATTTTCTGCCGGAAAAAAGCCTACAAAACTTGAGTTATAGTTATTACCGACTTTTACTTGCGCTGTTCCTGTTTTACCGGCAAAATTGTAAGCAGCTCCTTTAAAACAAGAATATCCTGTCCCTATCGGAGACGACACTACTTCTGCTAATAATTGCCGTACTTCTGCCGCAACAGCCTTACTGCATATAGTATCTATCACATTAACTGCAAAATCCACTTCCTTTTCTTTTTTATTTGCCCCGATTTCTTTTACAAAGCGTGGTCTTACCATTACTCCATCGTTTGCTATTGCATTATAAAATGTAATAAGATGTATCGGCGTAAACATAGTTTCATAACCATAAGCTGTCTGCGCTAAACTGCACGCATACCAAGTAGCCTTGTCTTTTGTGTTTTTAACTGACGGCTTGCCCTCCCCTAATATTTCTATACCAAGTTTCTCATTCAGATGTAATTTGTATATACCATCAAGAAATTTCTGAGGATTATCTTTATAATATTTCTGTATCAGTTTTGCTGTACCTACATTTGAAGATGTGACAAATACATCCCGCGCACTTATCACCGTGTTTTCCTTGGGTATATGTGAATCACTGATTGTAATGCCGCCAATATGCACTTTGCCTCTGCCTATATCCACTTTTTCATCAAGGTCTATATAACCGTCTTTTAATCCTATAAGGAAAGATACCGTCTTAAAAACCGACCCCGGCTGATGAACATAAGATATGGCATGATTATAATCGTCTGCATAATTACCATTGTCTTGCCTGCTCAAATTAATGATTGCCTTCACATCACCTGTCTTTACATCCATAATAATAACACAGCCACGCACAGCCTGACTTCTATTCATCTGCTCCATAAGCGCATTGTATGCAATCAATTCTATGTTATAATTTAAAGTGGTAGTAACATCCCGACCGTCAAACGGGAAAAAATTTTTATCCAAATCAACCGGTTTTAATGCTTTATTACTTTTATCCGTTATAGTTATAAACTCTTTCTTCTCTCCTACCAAATAATCTCTGTAAGCACCTAAAATACCTTTACCCGCATCAGAACCATTAAAAGAGGTATACCCTATAATCCTGTTTCCAACAAAAGGATCTGCTAACAACATCGTATCTATAGATGAATATTTAAAACCACCGGTATAGCGCGGAAGATTGAAAAATGGAAATGTACGCATCAAGTTTAATTCTTCCATATTTAGATTCTTTGCTATCTGAATATTACGCCTTGTTGAACTGTTGTAACCTTCTTTTATTATTTTTGAATATGACTTACCACCATTTTTATATTTGAAATCTTGGTCAAGAAGGTTGACTAAATTATTGATAGTATAAAATGATGAATCGTTTTTTTGTACTTGAACATTTGATTTTTCGTCACGTTGACCAAATAAATGATTTAATCCGGATGTTTTAGATGTTCTTTTAGGCTTTCTTGTTGCAAGAAAGCGTTTTGCTGTTTGTGGATCCCACGAAGCGTTGTATAACATTGTCGGATATGCCAACAAATTTTTACCATCATCAGCCAATATCACACCTGTCTCGCCCTTTAGCTGTTTTTGTTCAACAGATTCATCATAAATCTCTTTTTTCATTTTAGCACCATAAGCCAAATTTATATAAGTCATCCTCACCGACACCGTTATGGCGGCGATAATGAAACACAAACAAGTGATTACTATGACTATATTGGCTCTATTCATCTTATTCTTTATTGACTTTGATAATTACCGGCTGACTTTGGACTCCGTCTTGTTTAAAATCTTTCTGCAAATTGCTTAAACTGCCGTAATAAGTGATTTTTGCTTTAATTTCGTTGTTTCTAATTGTTTTTTCTATCAATGTTTTGTTTAATAATTCTATATTGTTATATCTTTTTATTGGTTCATATCTTAATCCTATTATTATTATTATTAAAAATACGCAATATATGATTATCCAGATGGGGCTTTTTCTCATATTCTTGGTAAACAGATAGTTACCTGATAAAAAAGAGCGTATGCCCTTTGCCACCCTGCTGTTTTTCTTATCACGCTTATTTTTTTTAATTTCTTCCATACCTTAAATTCTTTCGGCAATTCTTAATTTAGCACTGCGTGACCTCCCGTTGTTTTGCAACTCAACATCCGAAGGCAGTATTGGTTTGCGTGTAAGCGGTTTAAAAGGAGTTAGTTTTTGTCCGTAAAAATCTTTCCTTTCCTCTCCTTCAATATTACCGGTTTTAAAAAGATTTTTCACCAAACGGTCTTCTAACGAATGATAACTTATGATAGCAATTACGCCACCCGGCTTGACAACGGTAGATAGCTGTATCAGCATTTCTTCAAGAGACTCCAATTCTTTGTTTACTTCAATACGGATAGCCTGAAATACTTGTGACACAAATTTATATTCTTTATTACGAGGAGCTACCTTCTCTACAACTTCTTTCAACTCCGATGTCGTCTCTATCGGCTTTATGCTTCTTTGCTTGATAATGGCATTACTTAACTGATATGCTTTGTCTATTTCGCCATAATCTCTAAACATCTTCGTTAATTTTTCTTCCGGATATTTATTTACAACATCTTTTGCCGTAATTCCGCTTCTGTTATCCATTCTCATGTCTAAAAAGCCTTCATTGCGAATGGAAAATCCACGACTGCCATCATCTATCTGATGCGAGGAAATGCCAAGGTCGGCTAAAACTCCATCAACAGGGATGGCATCGTAAAATCTTAGATAGTTCCAAAGATAACGATAGTTCTGATTTACAAATACAATTCTCGGGTCATCAATCTTATTTGCCAAAGCATCTTCATCAAGGTCAAAAGCAATAATACGTCCGTAATTGTTTAAACGTTCTAAAATAGCACGGGCATGACCGCCGCCGCCGTATGTAAGGTCAATATAAATACCGCTCGGATTCTTAACAAGATTGTCGATACATTCTTTAAGTAATATAGGGTTGTGATACATAATAATTGATTTTTATAGTTTGTTTATTTCATCTAATTGAGATATAACATCTTGGTAATTTTCATCAAAGTTTTCCGATATAGTGCCTATATGCTTGTCATAAGCATCTTTATCCCATATCTGGTATCTGTCGCCTAATGAATTCATAACAATAGATTTTCCTATTGAAGTTGCAATGAGCAAGTCTTTCGGAATTAATATTCTGTTGGCATTATCTATTGCTATGCTTCTCGAACCCGATGTATATGCTTGTTTAAATTCCAAACTTTTTTTCGAAAATGGATTTAATCTGTTCAATTTTTCCATTTGCTTATCCCATTCCGACTTTGGATACAGCTCAAGACACGGAAAATAGATACTCCGTTTTATCACAAATCCCTGTTCTATAAGCGCATCGTTTTCTTTGCGAAACTTAGCAGGGACAAGGACTCGACCTTTGTCGTCACGTGAACACTCGTATGTCTCAAAACTAAAAAGCATTTATACATTTTTTACGCTGCTAAGATACATCTTTTCTCCCACTTTTTACCATTTTTTACCACTTTTTTTTACAAAATTGACATTAATTTTATCAACACTTAATTAACAAGTTTTCAACAAATATTTACACGTATCAACACGCTGTAAATCAGTGTTATACGATGAGTAGTTGTTAATAAACTTATTTGCAACGTGAAAAAAATTGTTGAAATGTTTTTATTTTACCTCATTTTTTGAGATAAAATCGAGAAGTTATTTTTTATTTTCGGGCTAAAAATGTGATATTTAAGATGATGCAACTCAAAAAGTTGTGAAAAAATGGGAGAAATGTGGAGCAATGAATATAGATGAGACGAAATTGCCGTTTTTAACCGATTTAAAATTGAGCATTTTATTATTTATCTACTTTTTTATTCCGTAAAAAGCCGTAATTGAATTTCTTGCCCCTTATACAATTTTTTATTTTTTTCTTCTGCTATCGAAAAACAATCTTTGTTTACTTCTATTGCTGTTTCAGAAACGAATTCCTTTATTTTGTCTAACGCTTTAAGAAAATATTCTTTGTTTACGTAGATTCAAGTAGCATTGCGAAAATACAATAAAGAGTTGAGAATTTCTTCTTTTACTTTTTTATGATTAGAAAAGTAACAAAAAAGTCTTCCGCTGCGTCAAAACCACATCAGTCTGCATTGTTGCTTTGCAACAATTTCGGGTTTGCCTTATCAGTTTATAAATCCTCTGACATGACCCCGTAGGGGTCACATATCTATAGCCTGAAATTTATGACACAGCTGCCAACGACCCCGTAGGGGTCGCATGTTTGTATGGGTCGCTTGTTTGTAATTGATAAACAGCAATTTTTCCCATAAACATGCTTTGTCACTTTAGAGACAATAGCTTGGTAGCCGGACGTATCAGTTTATTCATATTTTCAATGGCTCCTTTTTCCCATGAAGAATAAGGGTGAGCAAAAAATATCTGTGTGTCAAGTATCCATTTCCCAATCACCAAAGCGTTTACCGTCAACTTCCGGCGGACGTTGGTCTATGCTTATCCTATTTAATATAGGCAATGTTTTGTTTTTCGCTGCTTACGGGCTGTCGCTTGTCGTTGAGCGTATGCCGGATTGGCAGAAATTACATACCTTTGCTCCGAGGTTAATTGTTTGTACATCATAGCAACGCAAAATTAATTAATCTTAAGGGACTTTATCAAAAATAAAGTCTCTTTTTTTTTGTTATTGCTATTTGAAACCTATTGATGTTCTTTGGTTTCGCTACGCTTCACAAAAGAACATCAATTTTTCGCACTTCTTATTTGAAATTTTATTTTTGGCAAAATTACATATTTTTTTAATTACAAACAAGCCATAGATTAATTTATATCTATCTCTTGTATCTGCTGTATGTATTTTATCAACTCTTTATGACAGCCACCCAACGAGTTTACAACAAAATTCGCTCTCTCATAATAATATCTTCTGACAACTAACTGCTCCTGAATATATTCTGCCATGTTTGCCTGATTTTTTAAAAGCGGACGCTCTTTCCACGAACTCATAACACGCTGACTTAACATCTTTGCATTCATCTTAAGATAAAAACACACGCCATTGTTGAGCATTATATCCATATTATCATAAAAACACGGCAAACCACCACCGGTAGACATGATAAAGTTATCTTTTTCAATACATTCTAATAAAATTTCATGCTCTATCTTCCTGAAAGTTCTCTCTCCTTCTTGATTTATTATGTCGGAAATGCTCATCTGCATCTTTTGCTCAATCAGCACATCCGTATCTAACAGCTCTAATTTGCATTCTTTAGCTACACGCTTGGCATTAGTCGTTTTGCCGGCACCCGAAAATCCGACTAAAAAAAACCTGCTCATTTGATCTTTTTTAAAGATTTACCGATTGCTTCAATAATATCTCCTGCGATTAGAGCTTCTTGTCCTCTTTCTTCTGCTGCTATATCTCCTGACAAACCATGAAGATATACACCAAGCACACAGCTCTCCTCCGGATTATAACCTCTTGCAGATAGTCCGGTGATTATGCCGGTAAGCACATCTCCACTGCCGCCGGTAGCCATGCCCGGATTACCGCTGCTGTTAATAAAGACTTTGCCTTCGGGAGTTGTAATGATAGTGTTGGCAATTTTATATATTATATAAATGGAGTATTCTATCGATAATTCAATTTGATTTGACAAACGCTCAAAATCATTATCAAATTCTCCAAAAAGTCTTGCAAATTCCTTCGGATGTGGTGTCAATATTGTGTTTTTCGGCAACTCTTTTATCAATTCTTTATGCTGACTCAAAATATTTAATCCATCAGCATCGACAATTAATCTTGGCTCTAAATCTTGATGTTGTTTACAATATTTTAATAAAGATAAAACTTTTTTTATAGCTGTTTCGTCTGTTCCAATACCGGGACCAATGCCAATTGCAGAATATAATCCAAAGTCTACATCTTCGCAAGTATCAGTCATAGCTTCCGGAACACTCGTCTGCAAAATCTCATATCCGCATTTTGGCACATTCACCGTCAGCAAGCCTACGCCGCTGCGCAAACAAGCTCTTGCCGACAATACGGCAGCTCCCATCTTTCCATAGCTGCCGGCTATAATCAGAGCATGTCCGAAAGTTCCTTTATGGTCGAATTTTTGCCGTCCTTTAATAAACTGCCGACAGAATTCGCTGTCAACCAAATATTTATCACAGTTGACCTCTGATATAAAATCTTTATGTATACCTATATCTGAAAGCAGCCCCATTTTTCACCTTATTTTACATTATACTCATATATTTGTCTTATGCCATCAACGGTAAAATGAAGGTCAAATTCTATTTTAGTCTTGCAATATGGAAGCAAAATACCGCCCAAACCTCCGGTAGAATATACTTTTAATTCGTTTTTTTCTTCTTCGAATATCCTCTCTATTATTCTATCCACCAATCCCGAATATCCGAAGAAAATGCCGCTATTAATAGCTTCTGCAGTATTCTTGCCAATAACATGTTTTGGAGCTTCCATGTTAATCATTGGCAACTGTGCCGTTTTATCTGATAATGAACGCATTGCAGTTCTAAGACCCGGAACAAAAGTCACACCTTTTATTTCATTATTATGAATAGTTGTAAATGTTAAAACCGTCCCAAAATCTGCAATTATACACCCGCCCGGACTTCTGTTATATCCTGCAAAAGCGTTACCTACAAGGTCTGCACCGATTATCCTTGGTTGCGGAATTTTTATTGGCAGATTTTTGTAAGCACGATAATCCACAAAAAACGGCGTGATATTGAACAACTCTTTGCATATACGTATAATATTTTCATTAAGTTCAGGCACAACCGAACATAAAATTATTGTATCTATGTTGTCTGACTGCTCGCTGATGTAATAATTTACGTCGAACAGCCAATGAAAATAATGCTTGGTAATATCTGTCTTTACACGCATCAATTCTAACCAGTTGCTATCATTGTCGAACTTTTCTTTGTTGTATAGACAGCCTACTACATTACTATTGCCTATGTCGATAACTAATATCATGTTAATTTATTTTACTTTACTTCACAACCTTGATGAAATTGTTTTGTAGGTGCAACAAAGCATAATTCACCTTTGTCATTCTCCGCCATCAAAATCATGCCTTGAGATTCTATGCCTTTTAATGAACGTGGAGCAAGGTTTACCAAAATACATACTTCCTGCCCTATAATTTCCTCCGGTTTATAATATTGCGCTATGCCGGAAACAACAATCCGCCTGTCGATACCTGTATCTACTAACAATTTCAGAAGTTTGTTTGCTTTCGGAACTCGCTCGGCTTCTATAATCTTCCCTGTCCTGATGTCCATCTTAACAAAATCGTCAAATATTATTGTCTCTTTTTGCTTAGAAACCTCTATCGGCTTTGCTGCTTCGTTCAGCTTCTTGGTCTCAAGTAACTTATTTACCTGTTTTTCAATAACATCATCTTCAATTTTCTCAAATAGTAACTCTATTTCGCCAAGTTGATGTCCGGCAGATAAAATATTTTCATCGCCGGCATTTTTCCATTGCAATGGCTGTAAATTCAACATCTTAAATAATTTTTTAGATGTAAACGGCAAAAATGGCTCACAAACTATCGCAAGGTTAGCACAAATCTGTAATGATATATTTAAGATAGTATTAACTCTCTCAGCATCAGTTTTATATATCTTCCACGGCTCTGTTTCAGTTAAATATTTATTTCCAAGACGCGCAAGATTCATCATTTCTGCAAGTGCATCTCTGAAATGGAAATTTTCGAGGCATGAAGATATTTTGTTTGGAACGAGTTTAATTTCGTCTATCGTAGCTGTATCTATAGAACTAAGTTCGTTTTTTTCAGGCACTTTACCATCAAAATATTTTTTTGTCAACACCAATGTTCTGTTTATAAAATTGCCGAATATCGACAATAGTTCACTGTTGTTTTTTGTCTGGAAGTCTTTCCACGTAAAGTCGTTATCTTTTGTTTCGGGGGCGTTGGCAGTAAGCACATAACGCAAAACGTCTTGTCTTTCCGGAAAGTCCTGTAAATATTCATGAAGCCATACAGCCCAATTACGCGATGTAGATATCTTATCGCCTTCGAGATTTAAAAATTCAAAAGCAGGTACATTATCCGGCAGAATATAAGAACCTTCCGCTTTGAGCATACACGGAAAGATAATACAGTGAAACACAATATTATCTTTGCCAATAAAATGTATAAGACGGGTGTCGCTGCTTTTCCAATATTTTTCCCAATCCGGAGTAAGCTCCTGTGTAGCAGAAATATACCCAATTGGAGCATCAAACCACACGTAAAGAACTTTACCTTTAGCTTCTTCGAGAGGAACTTTTACTCCCCAATCTAAGTCACGCGTAACGGCACGCGGCTGCAAGCCGGCATCAATCCACGACTTACACTGACCATAGACATTAGGTTTCCACTCTTTATGATCTTCGAGTATCCATTTTTTAAGCCATTCTTCGTATTCGTTCAAAGGCAAATACCAGTGTTTTGTTTCTTTCATCACAGGCGCACTACCGCTGATAGTAGATTTCGGATCAATTAAGTCTTTCGCACTCAACGAAGTTCCGCATTTTTCACACTGATCACCGTAAGCATTGGGATTACCGCAATGAGGACATGTTCCTGTAATATATCTGTCGGCAAGAAACTGATGAGCTTCTTCATCGTAATACTGTTTATCTGTAAATGACGTAAGCTTACCGTCATTATAGAGTTTTGTAAAAAACTCCGATGCTACTTTATGATGCAATTTATTGGAAGTACGCGAGTAAATATCAAAAGATATTCCGAAGTTCTGGAAAGACTGTTTTATCATTGAATGATATTTATCTACAATATCTTGCGGATTTACACCTTCTTTTTTTGCTCTCAATGTTATTGGAACACCGTGTTCATCTGAGCCACCGATAAATATCACATCCGTACCGATAGACCTTAAATATCTAACATAAATGTCGGCAGGCACATAAACTCCTGCAAGATGTCCAATATGTACCGGACCGTTTGCGTATGGCAATGCTGTAGTAACAGTATATCTTTTGTATTCTTTCATTTTTGCATATCTTTTAGATGATAATAATCAAGCACTTAAGCACCGTCACCTTTATTTCCGCAACTTTTTGCACTATAAACTGCCTGTATTATTAATTTTTTGCAAAAATAACATAACTAATTAATTAAGAGGTAAACTTGGGAAAAAAAATCTACCGACATGCGACCATTTCGGTTGCGGATACATGGAATTTTAATTTGTCTACAACAAAAACACCACGCCCAATGTCGACAACGAAATTATTGCCCACAACACAACACCTAAAATCAACGGCTTTACACCTACCTTCTTAATAGTAGCAAGCGACAATCCGCAGCCGATGAAAAATAACGTAACACAAAGCAATTTTTTGGATACAAATACTATGCCTATAGACAGTTGCTCAGGAAGATGCAAAAAAGTATTTATCAGCATTGCACCTATAAACATAAATATAAACCACGGAATGGAGATTTTTTTGCTGCCTGAACGGAATATCAACGCTGAAACAATAGCAACCGGTATAATCCACAAGGCACGTGTCAACTTTACGGTGGTAGCTATTTTCAGAGCTTCTTCGCCATAAGCAGCACCGGCACCTACCACAGAACTTGTATCATGAATGGCTATCGCCGCCCACGTTCCAAACTGCGACTGTGTCATATCAAGCCAACGACCTATCGGCGGAAAGATAAATAAAGCTATGGCATTCAGAATAAATATAATAGCCAAAGCAAGAGATGTTTCGTTTTCATCAGCTTTGATAACAGGAGCAATTGCTGCAATAGCACTGCCGCCGCATATTGCAGTACCCGAAGAAATCAAATACGCATTCTTCTTATTTACCTTTAATATTCGCCCTAACAAAGTACCTATTACCAATACTCCTATAACCGAAACTATGGTGAAGGTCATTCCCTCTCGTCCGGTTGCCAACGACTCATACAAGTCCATGCCGAAGCCTAAACCTACTACCGAAATCTGTAAAAGATATTTAGAAGCCTTCTTTGCAAAATTGCTGTACGGAACGCCTATGGTAAGCGCCATAAATATACCTAAAAATAAAGCTATAGCCGGTGATACGAATAAAGACGTAACCATCAAAACTATAAAGATGATGTGACAAACTTTGTCATGATTTTTCCCGAATAAATTACTTAATTTCATAGCCGTTTTCTGTTTTATTTAACGCTGCAAATGTCGGGAAACATTTTGAACCGATAAAACTGAAAATAGTTATGTATAATAACTAAAAGTTATTACACAATCTTTCTATAAACTCACAAAACCTTTTATTAAGTTTACTCTGTTCGCCATAGCGTGTCACAAAAGCGAACCATCTTTTCATCTCTACATCTTTTATATCAATAATCTTCAACGTCCCGTCTTTTAATTCCTTATTAGCAGCAATAATGGATATTATAGCGAGCGCATCTACATTTTGGATGAAAGACTTTATTGCCTCTGTACTGCCAAGTTGCATGATTACATTAAACATATTCAACTTATAATTAACAGCAGCAAAAGCAGCTTCAATAACTTCGAGCGTACCGGAGCCGTGTTCGCGCAAAACAATGGGCGTTTTGCAAAGCTCATCCATAGTAACTTCATCAACATCGGCATATTTGCCTCTACTGTTAGCAACTAAGACAAGTTCGTCATTAACAACATCTTCATAATGAAGTCCTTTGCAACGTCCGGCGTTTTCTACTATTCCCAAATCGATTTTATGTTGAAACATAGCTTCTTCTACCTGTGTGCTGTTGCCTGAAAGCAAAGATATCTTCACTTCGGGAAAATATTGAATAAACTTTGCCAACACCGGCGGTATAAAATACTGTGCTATCGTGCTGCTCGCCCCTATCGACAACGTTCCACGGAGATTATCGGTGAGCAAACTCATCTCATAGTTCATGGTGTTGTACTCGTCTAATATTTTTTCGGCATACTGCAACAACCTTTCGCCGGCGGCTGTCAACGACAGATGCGAACCGCTTCTGTTAAAGAGCGGCAGACCAAAGCTATTCTCTAACTCCACAATATTCTTACTTACAGCAGGTTGTGAGATAAAAAGCTCTTGTGAGGTCTTGGTAAAATTGAGATTATGAGCTGCCGAAACAAATACTTTCAATCGAAAATCTTCCATGACATTTATTTTGTACAAAAGTAGTGATAAATTACGAAATAAAGAAATAGAATAAAAAAAGCGGAACTCTTAAGAGTTCCGCTTTTTTTATTCTGCATGTTGCAGTTATCCAATAATATTAGAAGCTATATTTTAAGCCAAATAGGATTGACCAGCATTGACCAGTGCTACCTGTATAATATTTATTGAAAGTTTCTGTAGGATATTCTTTAATTGCATTACCTTCTGCATCCTCACCTACTGTAACTTTATTCATAGAGTAAATAGGCTCGTTGTTATCATTAACACCTTCATATTTCAAAGGAGCAATTGTTGATGTACTGCCGTAGCAACCATATTTGTAAACGCCCCATTTTGAGTTGAAAATATTCAAGAAATTATCAACGTTCATGCTGAGTTCGAGGTTATGAACACGTTTTCCGATTTTAACGGAGAAATCTTCAGAGATACGTAAATCTAAATAGCTGATCCAAGGTGAGCGACCTGCGTAAGCTTCTGCATATTCACCTTTATGTGAACTTAAATAATTATCTTGTTCTAAAAATGCCCCAAAAGCGTCAGCATCTGCTTGAGATGCGAAATTAATTTCATCTATTGAATTTGGAATATACATAAGGTCGGTTGCAATACCATCACCATTCATATCATTAGAATAGACATAGCTGTAGCCACCTGCTGAATAAGATGTGAAGTAGAGACCTAATTTAAGACCGTTGCCGTGAAATACTTCCCATGGAACCATATAGCTGAAGTTTGCAGTAACCTTATCCGGAACAACATAGAAACTGCGTTGAAGGTCTACAAAAGTAGGTCCATCTACACTATATAATGCGGAATAAGCTGAGGTAGCACTACTACCTATCATACCGGATATTTCTTTGCTTTCGGTATGAGTATAAGCAGCCATAATATTCATATTCTTAATAGGGGTTGTATTAACACTGAAGTTCAATGTATAACCGTAACCTTCACGTGAGTTTGTTAACACATAAGCTGACTTACTGCCATAGGCATAAGATTCAAATGAACTATATTTTACACGTGTATCAGGACCATTAAAACGATTAGCGGCACCTGCTTCTGTAATTAAGTCGCTATTCAAGTTCCAATCTACAAGGCGAACACCATAAATAGTTTTGTTGAACATTGCTTCCAAAGAGAGTGTCATCGGGAATGAAATAGGAAGATTATAATCTAATGCTAAAGATGTTTTCCAAACTTGCGGCATCTTGAAATTGGGGTCAACGCCACTAATTGAACTTGGAAGCTGTCCATCTTCAGGTGTAACTGTAGTATTTATACCTAATGCTTCAATCATTGCATCAACATCGGTTATCAAATTACCGTTTGCATCACGAAGACTTTGAAGAGCAGCAATAACTTCATCATCATAAACCAAAGCTCCATCTACTAATTTTCCGCTATAAGAAACTAAAGTTTGAATCATACCGGCACTTTGCGGCATATTGGTGAAGAATACCAAAGGAAGACGACCTTGGAATAATCCTGTTCCACCGCGAAGAATAAGGCTGTTGTCTTTAAGAACATCCCAATTGAATCCGACACGTGGAGAAACTTGTACGCTATTGGCAGGCCATTTACCGGTATCTACAGTATTTTCGCCCATAACGTATGCCAAAATAGCATTATTAGTCATAATTTGGCTGTTATCGAAGAAAAGACCGTCAAGACGGATACCATAATTGAATTTAAAATAGTCGTTAATAGACCATTCATCTTGTCCATAAACGCCCACTTGATTATAAGTAACTTCGCCGCGAGGACTTTCAACACCATTATTACCATAAGTTAAAGCAAAACTCAATGGAAGAGCATCATTTAAGAAGTCTTCAACGCTTGCAAAACGGTAGTAACCTGTACCATTACGCATATAAGAGTTACTTGCACTTTGACGTTCCCAATTTACACCGGCGGTAATTTTATGATCACCTGCATAATAAGTCAAGTTATCTGCAACATTGATAACTTTATTTGTAACACCGTTGTTATATGTAAACAATTCGTATCCTAAACTTGTGAAAGGAACATAGTTACCTGTGCTGAGATTTCCTGTCATAATATCTATATGAGGGAAAATGTCGGATTGTGAACCACGTTGGTCATCAATATTGGTATAAGTAGCAATAAACTGATTTGATATTTTGTCGCTGAAGCGGCTGTTTAACTCAGCTGCGAAAGACATAACATTATTTTTCTGAGAATACATGTTATATGAGAATGGGAATGATGTTTCACTTGAACGATTGTAGTTGCGATTACGGAATTTATCGTCACAAGAGTTGGGATTAGGAGCATTCCATTGAGTATTATTGGTTTTATTGAAACGAACAGTCATTTTGTTGTTCATGTTGATGTTCCAATCTAAGCGAGCCAAAATTTTCATATTGTCAATACCGCCCGGATAATCTGTATAAGAACCCGGATCATAACCATAGTCATTAACGAGTTTATTTTTTATTTGGTCGAGTAAAGCTGCATCTGTTGCTCCGGGGGTATATTGAATTACTTGACCCGGTTCGTTTTGCATTTCAAAATTAGCAAAGAAGAACAATTTATCTTTAATGATAGGACCGCCGAGAGTAGCACCGTAAACGAGTCTACTTTCTTCATCTCTTTCGCCAAGATCTTCACCTGCTAAGATATTACCGCGTAATGATTGGTTGGTGTAATATGAATAAGCTGACCCATGGAATGTGTTGGTACCTGATTTTGTAATTGCGTTTATGCCGCCACCAATGAAATTAGACTGACGAACATCAAAAGGAGCAACTACTATTTGAATTTCTTCGATAGCATCAAGGGAAATAGGAGTTCCACCACCTGGGAGATTGCTACTTAAACCGAAGTTGTTGTTGAAGTTGGCACCATCAACAGTGAAGTTGGTTGAACGTCCGTCACTGCCGGCGAAGCTCATGCCATTAGCATAAGGAGATATTTTCACAACATCTTCAATACTGCGGCTGATACTTGGTAAAGCTTGAATTTCTTGGGTGTTAATGGTTGTTGAAGCAGAGTTCTTAACATACTTTTCTGTTTCTGCCATAATGGTAACTTCTTCCAAACCTACTGCTTCTTCTTGAAGTTTGAAGTTTGCATTATAAGTTTCACCTAATTTAAGAGTAATACCCTCCTGTTTAACTGATACATAGCCAACATAACTTACCGTAATCGTGTAAGGTCCGCCAACACGCATACCCTGAATGGTATAACGTCCGTCAACATTTGTAGTCGTTCCGTATGTTGTTCCGGAAGGATTGTGCTTAACCAATACTGTAGCACCGGGCAACGAACCGTTGTCTCCGCTTACCCTTCCACCCATACTGGAAGTTGTTACTTGAGCAACTGTTGATATGGCAAAAACCATTGCACACATCACCAAAGCAATTCTTAGTAATTTTTTCATCATTTTTTAATTTTTAATTAATAAATAAGTTAATTAAGTTATTGATATTCAATATTTTACACAACAAGGCAATAACAATATTTCAATTTGTAAAGATAGCACAAAATTTATCTTTAACAAAAATTTATCTTAATAAAACACGGATAAAATTGTCATACTTAAAATATTTATTGATAGTACTTTAAAGTATTATATTGTTCAAAACTTCCATTATTGTTGAAAACTTTTTATTGTCCGTAAAAAGTGAGTATATTTTTCTCCGTCAAAGATGCCGGTATTGTCTATAAAATTTACTTTCACTTCTCCTGAACAATGAATTATTTTATCATGGTCGATAATAATACCCACGTGAGTAATTGTATCTTCATCGCCAAAAAATGCGAGGTCGCCATCATGAGCTTCCTGCATTATCGACACTGTTTTCCCTGTTTTAACCTGCTCTGAAGCATCTCTTGCAAGTTGCATCTCGCCGGCTATTTTAAAAATCACCTGCGTAAAACCGGAACAATCAAACCCCATTATAGTTCGACCACCCCATAAATATGGTAATCCTATAAAAGATTTAGCTATATCTGTCAATTTTGAGTAGTTAAGTATCACATCTTTGAATAAAAAATGATATTTATTGCCATTAATTGTAAAATTATCTTGTTCATCTGTTTTTCCTATTACGCTGCCGGCAGATAAAAATATTGTCCTGCCTTCTTGGTCGCTTATAATAGCATATTTTGATTTAAGTATTTCTGTGTTTTTGTCTTCATATAATTTCAATTCACTATGCGACAAACAATTAATCCATCCGCTATAAGCATCGTAATCTGTTTTTATAGACAGCCAATTATCTACTTTTTCTAATACCGTATATGTTTCGCCAAACAGCAACTGTGAAATCATTTCGGAGCTATGACTTCTTTCGGTGCGAAGCGGAATTTGCGATGTTAAAACAATTCCTTGCATTTTTAGTGTTTTTAAATTATTTATTCGGAATATTTTATTCTTAAATGAAAAGTGCTTTTAAGATTTGCAATAAATACTTTTTTTATTTCTTCAATTTCTTTTAGTGTAATGTCGGCATTATTAAATTGAGTTTCTGCTATCTGCTTGTCTATTATATTGTTAACAAGAAAAAGTATATGTTGTTCGTCCGGATTATTTAAACTTTTAGAAGCTGCTTCTATAGAATCCGCCATCATTACTATAGCAGTTTCCTTACTAAAAGGTTTTGGTCCTTTGTATCTGAAATCTTCTTCGTGTAATTTATCTTTTCCATATTGTTCTACGGCTTTTCTATAGAAAAATGAAGTCAGTCTTGTGCCATGATGAGTACGAATAAAATTTTTAACAAGTTCCGGCAGATGATATTTTGTGGCAAGCTCTAAGCCGTCTGTTACGTGCGATATTAATATCTGAGCGCTTTGCTCCGGAAGCAAATTCTCGTGCGGATTAATGTTATTGGTCTGATTTTCAGTGAAATAATATGGTGCCTTGATTTTACCTATATCATGATACAAAGCACCAACCCGCGCCAATAAAACATTAGCTCCTATTTTGTTTGCCGCATTTTCAGCCATATTGGCAACCTGTATACTATGCTGAAAAGTACCGGGTGCCTCATTGGATAATCTTCTTAAAAGTTTGCTATTTGTATTAGACAGCTCTATCAAACTTATATCGGTTGTATAGCCAAAAATCTTTTCAATGAAAAATATTATAGGAAACGAAATTAAAAGTAATGCGGCATTCATCAGATAATAGTTGAAACGATTTGGCTGTATTGTTGTGAAATCACCTGTTTTACCGACTTCTATAGTCATGTAAACTATTGAGTATGAAATAAATACCACAAAACTTATCAAAAAATACTGTGAGCGTTTTTCTAACCTCGACATACATGCAATAACTATGATACCTGTAATCATATTCATTAAACAATAACTTAAACTTTCAGGTATCGACATAGCCGACAGCATAACAGTTATCATCAATCCACATAAAGCAATACGATAATCAAAAAAAGCTCGTAGTATTATAGGCACTAAACAAATAGGGATTGCATAAACAGCCATCGGAAATTTAGCTTGTACCAAAATAACACAAACCACTATAATTATTATAGATGAGAATAGCAAAAAAAACGATTTATTGAAAAGAACTATATTAGGTCGGTAAATGTATAAAAATGTCATAAAACAAACCATTAATATCCAATAAATCATGTAGTCAGCAATATTGCTCTTGGCAGATAGTTCGTGATGCTCTTTGTATAATTGTTGCAGCGATTGTATTGTCTGGTAAGTGTTCTTGTCAATAATACTTCCTTCCGAAATAATAAGCTCGCCTTTCTGAACCAGCCCGTAAGTATCTGAAATTAAATTTAGTTTTTGATTTATCTCATATTCTGTTTTTGATTTATCCAAACTGACATTTTCAACAAATTTTTCATTTGCGAGTTTATTCAGTTTTGCAATAATTTCAGGAGTATAATTTATAAGTTGTTCTCTAAAAGTTTCTCCTGCTTTAGTAATGTCGTATAATTTTTTAGCAAATACGTATTGCGCTTTATTTCCTTTTGAAACACTTATTACAAGGTTGCTGTCCTGCTCGGCAATATATTTATCGTATCCTATTATGCCGGTCATCAATATATCTGTAAAGCTGTTAACCAACCTGTTAACTTCTACTTCAGACAAAACACTGTCACTATTTAAAAGCTGTATGCCTGCAGTAAAATCTTCAATTGATTTATTTGTCGTTTCTAAATTAAATTTATAATATGGACGTATGTTTTTGATGACACTTTGTCTTTCTTCGGAAATTTGTATAGGCGATTTTCGTATCGAAAAATCAAAAGGTGCTTCTAAATCCGAATAGTTCCAAACTTTTCCTACCTCATATTCATAATTTATATTATCAACTTCCGGCATAAAATACATTATTGCTCCAATTACAATAGTAACAAAAATGTATTTTATAATGATATTATAATTACTTATAAAAAAATTTTTAATTTTACTCATAACAGTAATCATTAAATAATTTATCAAGGATACTTAAATCAGGCACAAAATCAAATCTGTCTTCAAATACCTGATGATAATGCTGCATTTCATCAATATTAGAAAAGTGTTTGCAATTACGCTTATCGTGTTCATTTGTTTGCACATAACAATCAGACATTCGATAATCAGGGTTGATATTCAGTATTTTGGAGACACAATCCAAGGAATCAAGACATACATCTATAAGAAAATTATACTTTTTCTCCCAAATGAATTTTATATTATCAATAATATAATCATAAAACGGAGCTGCTCTATAAGCGCTCATAACTGCTCTTAAATGAATAATTTGCCAACGCTGATTATTTTCAATTTCAATATCCCTGAATGCTGTATGGTTGCCGTTAATTTTTTTAACCGGAACAGATAAATTCAACACACCATTAGCACTTAATATAGAGCAACGATTTCTACAAGTCTGCTTAATATAATTTTCATAAATATCAAAAACCACATCATCACTTGCAGTTAATACTCTCCACCAACTTATTGGTCCAAAATATGTAAGTGGAATTATTGTCAATTTTATATTATTTATTTTGTTTTACCAATAAAACCTCATTGATAATTTTTACTAAAGTTTCTTTAGGGAGATTTCCTTTTGCCATTTGTGGTTTCCCTTCTTTAGGAATAAATAGCAAAGTAGGAATACTACTGACTCCAAACAGAGCAGACAATTCTCTTTCTTGTTCTTGATTGATTTTGTAGATTATAATCTCGCCTTTATATTCCGAAGCTAGCTCTTCTAACTTAGGTGCCAATTGTTTACAAGGTCCGCACCATGTAGTATAAAAATCTATAATGCATGGTTTTTTACCTTTATAAATCCATTCATCACGATTTTTTTCATAATCCCAAATTTGCTTTATAAAATCGGCTTTTGTAAGATGTTTTATTTCGACCTTATCATTTTTAGAAGTTTCGTCTTGAACTTTTTGTGCCGTTCCTAAAAAAGGGATAGTCATCAAAAAACAGATTATTATCAACAACGATACAGATGGTGTTTTCATTTTGTTTATACCTATATTAATATTGTAAACATTCAAAATGGGTGATAAATATTATAATTCATTATCACCCATTTTTATTTATAATTTATTCTATAACTACTTTTTTGGTAATAGTACCTTTATCATATTTAAAATTAACGAAATAAACTCCTACCGGTAAGTTGGAAACGTCAATTTGAACTGATTGATTTTCATTGCCGCTGAACGAATTACGGTAAACAACGCTACCTGCAACATTAACAACCTGACAGTTAACATTTTTGTTGCCTTAGCATTGAAACTTATGTTTAACATGTCTTGAGCCGGATTAGGATATATTTCGAGGTTTGAAATTTCATAATTTTCGACACCGATATTATTATCTGTGAATGTCAATGAAAAGCCTTTACCTTCAGTATTCATGGCATCGGTTTTAAAAGTGATAAGACAACCTTTTTCAGAAATATTGATGTCTTCGGTCGGTATTTCATTGCCGTAGAATGTATACAACTCTTCGGTTCCAATGTCATAAACTGTCACGAAGTCGTTTTCATCATAAGTATCGACATAATTAAAATGAACTACGCCGCCTGTAGAGAAAGGCCATTTGGTTTGCCAACGGCACATTGTACTTGGAGTATAATATTTATCTTCCGGATTACTGGAAATTTCGGCGTATGGTTCGGTAATATTATTCATTGAAGTACAATATTTATGTCTTTTTGCAAGATAAGTAAAAATAAATCCGGGAGCTGTGCCTGTAGAAGCAAATTCGATAAACAGTTTATTGCCTGAAGATTGGAAAGTTTCCGGCAATTCTGTTCCGCTATATGTACCTACGAGTGTTGCTGATTGGTCTTCGCCGTCATAAATTTTAATGTAGTCATTATTGCCAAGTTCAAATTTTTCCCATGTCAAAGTTATATACTCTATAGAATCGTATTCGCTTTGTGGAGCTATGAGCCATGTAGCCGAGGCACCGGCAAGGTAATCGTTTACAGGACCGCTACCATCTGATACGCGTGCATATTTTTCTGTAAGAACTCTGTGACCGCTTGCGTAAATAGGATATTGGTCTGTCGGAGGATAGAAATTTTTGACCATGGCTTGACTGGAACTGTATCCGCTGGGATTTGCTGCCGTGTACCAATCGTTATAAGAGCCGCCCCAATTAAAGTTGTGATGGAAAGTGTTTACGCCGGATATTGAACGATAGCCATCGCAATTCCATGCGTGGCAGCCGTCTGTGTCACAACCGCTGTGATAAACAACATATTTACTTGTAATCTGCTGTATGAGAGTATTTTCCCATGTTGTGGCATTAGTTTTCTGCATATAAGAAGCATTAGGATATCTAAAATAATTTAGAAGTGAACCCGGTACAGAAGGCGAATAAGCACCGGAGCCGTCAGGTGAATATTGCATTTGTACAGAAACTCCTGCATGATACTGGATTAAAGCCACCGATTTTACGATAGTCTCTTCATTGGCTGCCGAAACACTGTTTGACATGCTCTCCCATTGATATGTGGTCTCTCCGAAATTAGCTGTCTGCACACCATAAGGCGAACAATAGTACGAACACTGCCCCTGCCCTTGTATAGGCCATGACCAATAGTGCATAATGGTAGACATCGCCGTTGCAACACAACCGGCATAACATCTTCCACCGGGACCACCACTGGCTAACGGAGCATAATAATTATACGGATAATCCTGATTCCATGTAGTCGTCAACAAAGGTCCTATCTCAACATCGTCCTTGGTGTTAAGTAATGTTTCAGAATTGTCGGTGGAAAATAAATTCCATTGAGCTAAAACTTCCGGTGACGGCTCTGCCTTTTCAACAGCAATATTTTCAACCACAGCCATAATTTCAGTAACGAAATATTTATATTCCGGACCACGTGCATCAATGTCAAATCTTGCACCAACTGTAGTGTTTATACCTAATACAGGAACCATTGCTTGCTCTGTCGATACTAATACAAAACCACCGTCAACTATGTTAATGACGTACATCACTTCAGTGCCATTGTACTTTTCTACGCTAACATCACTAATAACTACATCGTTAAAATCTATTGGATTTTCAAAAGTGTTGACTTGCTGAAAATAGTAGTTCTTCGCAACTTTTTCGGCTGTAGCCTGATCAATGTTTTTCGAATATGCAGACATAATTGTCGTCATAATCATTAAAACGGAAAGGAAAATTCTAAATTTCATAAATAAATTAATTTGATATGATTAAACATTATATTTTCAATCTGCAAATATACACGAATATTTTTAATATCTTTCAATGCTTAATGAAATTTGTAAATAAAAAAATTTTCGTAGATTCATTAGCATTGCGAAAATACAATAAAGAGTTGAGAAATATAGATTTAAAGGTGTAATTTTTGATTTTTTTATTTTGATTTCGATTTACGAATACGGAAAACAATAAACGTGATTATAATGCAGATAGCGACAATTGCTATGATATAAATAAATACAGATGAGGTGTCTTTGCCGTTGTCATCATTACTGTGGCTTTCCAAAGATTGTGCATACACCAAGCCGCGTTTAACGGATTCAATGACAGCTTGTGAAGAATATGTTGCTCCGGATACAACATCAACATCTGAATGAAGAGCTTTTTTTACACTCATTCCGTTCCATGACGGCAACAAATTTTCTTCAACCCTTTTAAAAAACCTTGGCGTTTCATTGTTAGGAAGAGCTTCAATATTTGTGATAATATTATCAACTATAGTGATTCTCAAAGGAATATTTCCATTATATCCGTAGACATCTTTTGCAAGAGTGTCAGTGTAAATAAAAAGTGTGTCGTCAGAATATATTTCCTGAGCATTGATACTTGCCAATGACATCATTAATAAAATTCCTGTAATTAAGAATAGTCTTTTCATGGTAAAATTTAATTGAAATATTGATAATAAAGCGGTAGTTGTGTTAAAATTGATTTCAGGTTTTATCATTCTGCGGATTCAATATAAGATTCGGCTCTGTCTTTCATGTTGACTTTTATGTTTTTCGCATAAAGCCATGAATCCATAAAATGCAGGCACCCGAGAGGAAACATATCTTTATATTCTTCTATATAAGCCATTTGAGGGTCAATATCTACGCATACAAGATTATGATTTTCGATATAAACACCGGTAAAATCTTTAGCGAGGGTATAAGTTTGTGTATTGATGTCATAAATTGCAGCTCCCAAGTGATAATCTTCTGAGGCAAAACTATCATCTGTTTTCCAATTTAGAGGGTTAATGCACAAAAAAGCTTTTTTGTTTATGTTAGAATAACCATCGTCAGAAGTCACCGAATTAAATGTTATAACACAGCCAAAATCGCGACGACCTTTAGCGGGTATTATTCTGTTCGGATTATCTGCAACATCATTTGCAGTGATTGGATAGCCTATTAAGTAAGCAGCAATCATCAAATCAAAGGTTTCATCGTTCATTTGTTCCAACAAATCGAGCAATATCATTGAACCTTGACTATGACTGAATAAGAAAAAAGGATGCCCTTCATTATAATTTTCCATATAAAAATTAAACGCATTAATGACATCATCAACAGGTATCTGAGCCTTTAAATTCAGAATGCTGTCATTTTCTTTAAAAGATTCAAATGTAAGTTGTCTATAATAAGGAGAATAAAAATTATATACGTCTGAAGCATATATTACTTGCATAGCACGCTGATTGACAGTAGCTTCTTTTATATAATCGCTATCATTAACATCTGCATAAAACAATGTATCACCTCTCTCATTTATTTTTGCATTAACTACGGTAGGATAGACATAAAAAATGTCTATTGCGGCACTTTCAACATTATCTATAAACCATGAAGTTGTATCGGTGTAATCGGGTGCTGTTGGAACGTAGTCTCCTTTGTTGGTATTGCATGACAAAAAAGACAATAAAATAAAAACGGCACTGATACTAAAGCGAATGTAACGTAATTTTATCATAATTCTACTATTTTTGTGAGATATAAAAATCCCGACCGCAATAATACTTAAAGAAAAAAAATAAAATGGAGCCTCAATAAAAATTTTATCAACAAATAATTATTAAAAAATAATCATCTCAATTATAATCAAAACAGATTATAATTGATAGTTGTGGAGGCAAACAAATCATAATTTCAAATAAGAAGTGCGAAAAATTGATGGTAAAATTAAAATTTAATCTATCTTACTATAATTTGAAAACTTAATGTATCTTTGCAGGATTATTTGTGAGATTATTAAAATTAAAATATCAAGATAAAATGTCAATAAGCAGAAGAAAAGAGTTGTTTCCCGAAGTTACAGATGAACAATGGAATGATTGGAAATGGCAGGTTAGAAACCGCATAGAAACTTTAGATGAATTAAAGAAGTATATTTCTCTTACGGAAGAAGAGGAAGAAGGAGTAAGAAAATCGTTAGTTACTTTGCGTATGGCAATTACTCCGTATTATTTAAGTTTGATAGACCCGGACAATCCGTATTGTCCTATCAGAAGGCAGGCTGTTCCTACCGGAGCGGAGACACATATTTCCGCTGCGGACTTATTAGACCCTTTATCGGAAGATGAAGATTCTCCTGTTCCGGGCTTAACTCACAGATACCCCGACAGAGTTTTGTTTTTGATTACAGATAAATGTTCCATGTATTGCCGTCATTGTACAAGAAGAAGATTTGCAGGACAAACAGACGGTGAATCTCCTTCTGAAAGGATACAAAAAGGCATTGATTATATAGCACG